>JAZNEY010000001.1:0-13555 GCA_045588795.1 Clostridia bacterium
TTTTATAAATTCATAACCATATTTATTTAAAATAAAAAGAAAGGATTATAGATTTTTTCTATAAACCTTTCTTATATCATAACAATTATTATATTTTGTTTTCCGTACTTGGTTACGGCAAGCGAATTTGCAAAGCAGGAAGAGCCCCATAATAAGGATCGTCAACAGTATCAACAGTGTCCGAAGCGCCGAAATCGACAACAGACGCGTATATACTATTAGGACAATCAGGGGAACGGAGCCACTGCGCTCCCGTGCCAATATATGGTTCAATAAATGTCCACTCTTCGCTTCCCGGTTCAATACCATCCATTATCATCAACTCTTCTGTTACAGTTAATGCACCTGTTGCCTTTGCAAAGTCTGTTGTGTATGCACTTCTACTTGGGTCCATATCTCCTGCATTTTCACTGAATCCATAATCGGTATTTATCATATCTGCATAAGACATTGCATAAACATAATCGTTTGTGTTTTCACAGGCATATTGGTTGCTTGAATCGTTTGTTGAACTTGCACTGTTGTCAATATTTGTAAGTTTTATTAATGCCTTTTGCTTTGTGGTAAATGCACCATTATAGAATGAGCCGTTCAAGAAACTTCTCAGTTCGCTGTACTTATAATTGTTTGCATATACTTTATTGCCACTTCCATCATATAAAACATTGCCACTTGAGTCGGTTGCATAATATTCATAATCAGAGGTATCATATAAATAGTTAGATTGATATGCCATTCCTTGAAGTATTGAATCACACATCAGGGTGTAATCATCACCATTTTTGTCAAGTATTCGCCACTTTATTTTTTCAACCTTGAAGTAAAGTGTATCGCCATTAGAGTATTGATATCCATTACTTAATGTTGTAAGATTTAAAAGTTTTGCCGTTTCCTCATCTAAGCCAAGATCGCCCCAATCAACATTTGCAGTATATTTATAATACCTTTCACCATCACTTCCCTTGTAATATCCATCACTGTCCGGAGTTGAACTTACAATTGAAACATTATCTGCTTTTATTGTTTGTGGGTATTCGCCCATATAAACATATTTTCCATCTGCGGATAGTTCATACACAAATTCTTTATTGTCATCATCTGGCATATCATCTGGCTGACCATTTGCATTTTCTAAGGTTGTTCCCTCAAGTTCTTCAAGGGCAAGAGTGAATTGCCATTTGCCTTTAAAGCCTAGCCCCTTTTCAGCCTCTGCCGAAATCGTTGATGATTCCCTTCCATAATCTTCTGTGTCAAATTTGAAATATGCCCTTACATAGACAACTCTTTTCCCGTTTTCATCACCCGCTAAAATATAGTTTTTGCCATCAACATTAAACTCACTTGTAACGGTGCTCCAATCGGTTGGCTCATCATTTCCAAAGTAATATTTATAACTGCAGTCATACCTTTCATCAATTCCCGGCTTGATAGTACCATCTACGCCATTTATTATGCTTATCTTTGTTGTGGTTTTAAATATTCTGCCATCACCCAAATAATTACTGTCAATGTTCCCTCTGTCTATGACATACTTAAATACATATTCTATTTCATTATAATAAACATTTATGTCAATCTTCTTGCACAGACTTTCCATTTCATCTGTTAAGATATTGTTTTGAATATCATATATTCTTCTAAAACCCCTTATGTCATTGTCATCTCTAAAATCAGTGGCTGGGGTTATTGCATTTCCATAAGCAGATTCGTTTTCTGGTGCTGTCGCCCAAACACCACCCTTTCTTCTTGCATAAAGGGTTCCATCAACGGCAACTATTTTCACATCCATATCATTTGCAACAGCAATTTCAAATGAGTGTGATGTTGAGGCGTAAACACCAACAGCCATAACAATTAAACAACAAAGCACAGAAACGACTGAAGAAATCAATTTTTTCTTCATTCGATGCCATTTATATATATTAATTTTACGCGTTTGTTTGTTTGGCATATCTCCCCTTTATTTTATCATCTCATATAATTATATCTTTTTTTGTTTAAATTTCCAAATGAAATTCATATAGTTGCTTTTAGATTAATAAATAAATTACTATTTCCTGAATTTTGCCTCTTTGTTTTTTGACTCGATAAACTGCAAAATATCTTCCATTACTTCTGCCTTATTGGTTTCATTTAAAAGTTCGTGTCTTGCACCCTCATACACTTTTAATTCTACATTCAACCAATGCTTTTTGTATAGTTTATATAATTTCTTGACTGATTTAGAATTCGCCCCAACTGGGTCATTGTCTCCACAAATCAATAGAATTGGTGTGCTTTCATCAACAAGTGCAAGCCTTTTATAGTTCTTTGTTGCCCCGCCAAAGAAACTTGTGTAAAAGTTAATTGGGAATGTTCTTCCACATAGTGGGTCTTTTTGATATTCCTCCCAAACACTTTCATCACGGGTAAGCCAGTTGCCTCCTTTAAATTTCTTTCCATAGCCTTTAATCGAGCAAGCCTCAACAAGATTGGCTCTGCCCTCTGGCCCTTTAAACAATTTTGTAACATCTGCCATAACTTTCCCCATTTTGAAGATAAATGAGTTCGTGTACGCAGAGCCACACATTATAAATTTATCAACTAGGTTATCGCAAACTGTTAAAAGTTTTTGACAAATAAAACTTCCAAATGAATGACCAAAAACTATGATTGGCAAGGTCTTGTATTGCTCTTTTAGTTTCGCAATAAATATTTTGTAATCTTCCACAATGTTTGTATAAATATCACCATCTTCATATCCCGGTTTTCCACCTAGCATATTTTTACCGTGTCCCCTAAGGTCGGTCGTAAATACTATGTAATTATTGCTGTTTAAAAATCCCGCAAACTCTTTGTATCTTTCAGCGTACTCTTGCATTCCGTGAATGATTACAACAATTCCCTTTGGCTCCTTAATTTCATCATACAAATAACAAGTAAGTTCTCTTTCATTAAATCCTTTTAATAGTTCTTCTCTCATTATTTTCCTCCTTATTTAAGATAAAAACTTAATCTAACTGGATTATGCGAGCTGTATAAATATTCGTTATCTAGCACTTCAATTTTTTCTGCCACTACATTGTTTGATACAATATATCCATCTGTTATGGCTTCAAAGGTTTCACCTTTTTTGTATTTTACCGAAGCATCTCTGGTTGTTCCTGTTTTTAACTCTATCGCTATGTCATCTTTTATAATTCTGCAACCTATTTCGCTTAGCTTTACAGCATTGAAACTGTCTGGCAATCCTGTGCACCAATTCGGTGTTTGCATTTTGTTTTCAAATACCCCCTCATCTCCATATAGCGAATACGAGAAAGAACCTCCTGCTATGACAAAGTTTCCATAATCCACTTCTTGCTTTATAAGTTCATATAACCTTTCTAAGCATTGCTGTCTTATAGACTCATCATCATAAAGCGATATGTTTACATTAAACAAACATAAATATCTTTGGTCAGCAAGACCCGCAACTTTTAATCTTGTAAGTGAAATACAGTTGTCTGCTGATGTATATTTGCTTGGAAAACTTTCATCTGATGGCATTGAAAGCCTCATTGCGTAGGCAACATCAAATGCCGAATATGTTACCATTCCAGATGAGAATTTTCCAACCGGTGATGTCAATGGATAAAATACATAATTTGAACTGCCAGTTTCTGCAAATATCTCTGCGTAGTTAACAAAAACATCATTTAAAATTGCCCTTTCATCTACATAGTAAGTTCTTGTGCTGTCTAGGTCTATTTCTTGAATCATAAAAAATTCCGCTTCGGCATTTGAGCCTGTCGATAATAAACCCGCTGTACCTTTTGTGTTTACTTCAACCCTGTCTCTGCTTTCAGCCCTTGAACTTCTGCCCTTAATCTCTTTCCCATTAGAATCATAACCTGTGTTTTTATAATAGGTGTAATCTGAACTGATAATTCCATAATTCATATTGTAAGAAACGACCTCATATGTAACACCAATTGCTACATTTGATGGCCTGTCATTTAAAATTTCTATGTACTTCATATTGTACAATCGGCTAAAGCCCGCACCAACATATAAAATGTAAATTCCAAGTAATGCTGAAACTGACAAAACTGAAACCAAGACAGCAAGCGTGATTTTTAACCATTTTGGTTTTGGCTTTGGCGCATCTTCTTCCATATCATCAAGCATTCTATCAATTCTTACAAGTTTTTTTGTTCGAGTACTTCTTGAATTGTCTTGCATAATATCAGGGTCATAGCCCGCACCAAATACCGCACCAGTCGACCTTGCACGAAAATCGTTTGGTGGACAATTAATACCATTATCCTTTAACAACGCGGTCTTTTCACCAATTTTTGTTGGATTTGAAATAAACTGCGTTAAATCAATCGTTTCATCATCACTGTTTTCACTGTCAGTTGATTTGATTTCAGCATTTTCGTTGTCATTTGAGGTCTCTAAATTTTCTGCCTCATTTAAGGTTTTTGTATTATCTGCCACACTTGAGGTCTTTGGGTTTTCTTCTTCATTTGATGAGGGCTCTAAATTTTCTGCAACCTCAGTTGTTTCATTCTCATTTTTTTCGCTTTCTTTAGTTTGAGAACTGTCAGACTGCTCAGTTGTATTTTCATTTGTATCACTGTTGCTAGCCTCTTCCGTTTCAGACTTTAAGACATTCTCTTCAACAGATTGAGACTCTTCAGTTTCAACGACTTGAGACTCTTCCTCTTCAACAGGTTGAGTTTCTTCCTCTTCATTTTCCAAATTTTCCTCTTCGGCTGGCTCACTTTTATTTTCGCTTTCATTTTCGGTTATAAGCGAGCTTGCCTCTTCGTTTTCCTCGCTAACAGCAATATCGGTATCTTCATTTGTTTCACTATCATTTGGGGCATTTTCGCTGATATCTTCACTTTTAGACTCACCATCATTTGAATCTGCTAGTTCAACACCGGAAAGTTCAGACTGCTTTTCGATAGCACCCCCTACGATTTCTTGACTTTCTTCTTCGGCTAGTGCAGGCAGGTCTGTCAAATTTTCTTCTATTTCACTATTTTCTTCCCAAATAGCAGAATCACTTACAACAGATTCTTCCTGCTGTAAGTTTTCTGCATTGACTATTTGTTCGTTTTCTATTTCTTCTCTATCCCTGTTTTCTGCCATTTAAACCCTCAAATGCGTTATTTATTTTTTACACAAACCAAAATAATTTTTTTGCTATCAATATTTTCTGCATACAAAGTGTGGTCAAGAGTTAAAAATTTTAATAGTGTTCCACCAATCAATTCTTCCTCTACCTCTAATTCAATTAAGTTTGAGGCTATTACCGTATTTTTTATGCAATAATACCACGTGTATCCATCAATTCTGTTTGAATCGAGTATGTATTTATCATAAACTTGTTCCTCGCTTATAAACGCCTCTTTGAATGTCTCTCCATCACTTGAGGTGTATACTTGCAATTCTATGGTTGCTGGAATAAATACAAGTTCTAGTAAAAAGCCATCTGTCGCCTCTAACTTTACATAAGCCTTGCTCATTATAAATGACTGCGTTGCACTGTCATATTTCATTGTTCGAGATGGGTCAAGCTCATCTATGAATAAATAATCTTCATCTGCACTTCGCTTGTTCTCTCTGTCATCTGGCAAAATATATGAAACAAAATCATATCGACCTGCGGTGTCAATCGCTAATCTTACTCTGCCATTCTTTGGATATACATCACTTGCACCCCAAACCTTTAATTTTCCATATTGAATAGCTTCCACACCACTTTCTTGTCTTGTGGTAAACTCTAAGTCATCTATTGTTCTTGTTTCATCAAATGTTACCACTATCTGCACATCTGCCGTGATGTTTTCAATCGTGTATTCAAATGCACTTTCAATATCAATTGTTTCATCTGCAATATAATCACGAATGTTTACATCTCCCACATAAATGCTTTCAATACACATTGATTCGTGGGGCGTAAATGTCAGGGTGATATTCTCACCCTCGACATATACACCATCTTCATTTAACCCCGTAACACTGCCATATTCGCCATTGTTAATGGTTAGTGCGACTGTGTACTTGTTCTTTTCTGGTTCTTTGTTTAAAATTACCAAAACAACCACAACTGTCGCCACCGCAACCAATGCAAGTGCAATAAAACCAATTATGAGCCATGTTTTCTTTTTTGACTTCATTTTCTTTTTCCTTTTTATTTCTACTATTGAATGTATGTTATAAATCCAGTATATTCATAAGTAAATACGCCATCATTATGAGTTATTCCATTTTCGCTTACCGCAAAGTTTCTTCCGTTGCCAATCAATTCTGTAACCTTTGTTGTGTTCCTGCAATTTACCATTACGCAATACTCTTGACCAGAGGCATCAATGAACGAATACAACCAAATCGCTTTAATTGTAATTGGGCCAGATTCGCAAGTTATTATGTCTCCACTCTTTAAGTCTGTACTTAGTACTCCAGAAGCACCAACTGAACTTCCCTCAGCAAATGCATCTGCCCCAAACAATCCGTATACCGTTTCTGGACTTGCTGGGTCGATTGAGTATGAAGCAAGTGCATAAACAAGTCTTACAAATCCATCTGTTGAAATTGCTATTTTTCCACCATTGTTGTCTTTTATTGCTTCAAGACATTCTTCAATCGAAATGTCAAATCCTGTTACTCCAACTGATGTTTTTGATTCATCAAACACAAAGCCTTTAGTCCTTCCATTTCCAACTGCATTGTTCCATTGCAATAATTGGAGTGTAATTTTAATAATCAACTCTCTCTTCGAGAACTCCGCACCGCTAATGTTTCTTGCACGCATTTGGTCTACCGCATTTGTATATGCTGTCATATAAATATCATCTAGTTCGATTATTTCATCTAAGCAACCAACAAGTGTACCATCTGCGTAAGCACCAACTCTGTCATATTTGCCAAAGATAAAGCCGTCTGCGGTTTTTGTACCAACACAAATTGCACCTGCAACAACAGTTTGCGAGTTGCTTAAAATACTTCTGCTGTAATAACAAATCAACAAATCTTTATTATCTGCTAGTAAACTTTCAATGTTTTCTTTTGTTATTGTTGTTTGACCAGTTAAACTTTCAAATGTTAAAACCTCTATCTCACCACTGTTGATTACATCTTTTAGAGTTAAATATTTTTGTAATAATGTACTGTATTCTGCTGATGAAATCGCACCCCAGTAATTGTTTGTTGTTGTATATGAATTACCACTGTAATCATTTGGCACTCTCATTTTTAACTCATATGTTGTGTCATCAGTGTCTGCAACTGTTTCATATTCATAAAGCGAATAAACAGCGTAGCAATAAATTTTAATCTTTGTTTCATCTGTATTTGTGTCCGCACGATATGTAACTGTACATCTTTCAAGAATTTCGCGATATGATGCAGGAATGTTATCACTCCCGATAATTTCACCCGTGTAGCTATCAACAAACATATTGTTCTTCTTGTCGTAATATACACCTTGAACAAATGCATCTGCACTTTCAACATTGTCTTTTAACCACAACCAACCTGTTATATAGTAAGTGTGATTGCCAATCTTATATTTTTCATAAGTATTTACTGTTTTAAATGAACCATCTTGATTTTCTTTAAACCAAAAATATCCTTTGTGTGCTGACTGAACATATCCACCTTGATTCTCATTTTCTTTTGCTACTGGGTCCCAAGTGTAATAGTAAACATTAATATCTGCGGTCTTTGTAAATACTGAATAGTAAATCAATTCGCCACCATCTTCGGAATTTGCTGTGTTTGCATTTCCATCTGACCAATCCCAGCTCAATGGCTCAACCTCTCCATTACCATTGATTCTTGCCCAATAGTAGAAGAAATATGGGGTAGTCCCTACCATTATGTCTATCTCTTGTTCCCTATATAAAGATTCTTCAATAAATGAAATATCATCAGTGTTGTGGAAGAACGAAATCTCTTGCCAGAATCCATCATTTTCAATCAAACTTCCCGAACTTGTGCAAGGTTTCCAAGTTGTGTAATCATTTCTTGTGTTGTAGTTTACAAGGTAGTATGCAATATCTGCATATAATGGTTCTTCCAAGTATTCAAGCCCTAGGTCGTACGCCCCTGCTTGGAATCCAATCACATATGTTCTGTAATCATATTCAACGTGAATTAAAATATCGCTCATTGTTGCATATGTGTGATTTAATTCGGTCTCTCGGTTTGCAAATCTCTCTATGTCTAAATAGAACAAGTTGTTCTCTTTATCATAATAAATTAAACCACTTACTTCTGACCCTGACACTCTTGTCATTTTTCCATATGGGTCGCAAGTATATTCAAACTCATAACCAGTTCTTTTATCAGTATCATCAAAAATTGAGTTATAACTTATTGTTAATTTCTTTATAAATGTACCCTCTGTTCCAAGTGCTTTTAACACTATCACATTTGTTACATCTACCTTTGTTATGTCGACCACAAATTCATTGTATGTCATATCTTCGCCGACTTGAACTAAAGTTCCACTTGCATCTTTTTCGTATACACTCATCATCTGATTCGACATATCTGCCTCACTGCCATCTACATCAGTTCCGGTGATGATTACATCATAATCTCGCTTGATTAATTTTACATACAAATCAATCGCCTTTGTTGTTCCCCAATAAAGTTTGCCATTATATGTGTATGTAAAGTTCTCAATCCAACCATTGTCAAACTTTTCGTTTATTGTATAACACTTGTAAATTTCAGTCTGAGATGGGCTTGTTTGAACCTCTTTGCTTGCCTCAAGTACTTGAACAGGTTGACCATCAACCTCCATATAATATCCATCAAACTCATATCCATTAATCCTGTTGTAAAGTGGGACAAATTTTTCTTCTATAAATTCCGCTGTAACCTCTGTATTAAACATAACTTTAACTGGAATTCTGATTGTTCCACCAGAGTTGAACTTGTTTCCACTTCCCGCATGAAGTACTATTTCAAACTCACCAACTTCAAATACAGGAATAAATTTAATATCTCTTAAATATTGCCATGTGTAACTTTTTTGTATTCCTCGATCTGATATAAGCAACATTCCTTCAACGGTTTCACCGTTTTCCACTAAAATGTAATTTAGTGAATCAATTTCCGCATATTCAATTGCTCCATCATCAATGTCAGCATTATTTAGAGCTATTGGTAAAAATCCAATCAAATTGTAGCCCGGAAGTTCACACTTTAATGGACTTGCATCTTCCAAAAATTTAGCCAACTTGAAGGTGCCGTCGTATGCAACATCTCTGTTGTAAATATTTATTACATCAGGCTCTTCTATTCCGTAAAATCTTGAGAGTTCTGCCATTACCATTGAACTTTCATATATATTTGGTGCAACCAATATCTCAAATTCATACCTTGATTGCGGTAAACTCCACGCAACTTTCCATGGTGATTGAAGCGTGTAATAATACTTCTCTTTTTCTTCATCATACTCGAGTTCATCATTTAGGAATAGCACTTCAAACAGATTTGACTTATCTGTGTTCTTTATCCCCGCAACGTGATAACCGGTTTTTGACTGCAACTCAGCTGATACATACAACTTTGTATCATCATACGTTACCTCTGTTGTAATCCAATCTATGACAAGCGGTTCATCAGGGTCATCTGGCTCAGGTCTTTCAAGCACTGGGTCTATTACGTGATTAGTGTATGTTATTGGAGTAAATACTGGATATATTATAAAGTTTTCTAAGTTAGACCTGTAATTATTATAAAGCCAAGTATAATAACCAATTGGGCTGTCTATCGCAATTTGAGTGCCCGCAAACTCTATGGCATAACCCTCATAATTGCTAAACATAGTGAACAAATAACCATCTTCTATATTTATGAAATTATCTTCATCACCATGTAGCGCAAATTTGTCTCTAAGTCCAACGAAATTATAACCTGTTCGCTTTGGGTGATTGCCAACATTTAAAAACAAAAAGCTCGGAGCATATGCACTGTAATTCTTGTAATATACATTTATGTCAACTGCAAAAACACTTATACTTTTGTTAACCTCTAGCTCAAAAGTTAATCTCCCAATCTCTGGCTCGCCCTCAAAATATGGGTCTACCACTGAGATGTCCTCAATTTGCACAAGTCTTACATAATACTCAATATGACAATCTTCACTAATCTCAAAATTATCGACCTCTACACCAAACAATAGCGTTGGGTCAAGTATGGTTTCTTGATAATCTTCATCTCCACTTTTTATTGTGTACTTGTAAATTTCAAGCCCATATGGAATTGATACAGAATATTTGCAAATTGCTTTTTCACTTCCCGGCAATAGTGGAAAACTTCGACTTCCAACGCCAGTACTACTTGAATTACTTAAATAAGCATCATCATTCGTTAAATCAGTCCCCGGATAACCAATTAAAATACTTAACCCCGACCTTTCTAACAAAATTTCAGTTTTTGACTCTTCATCATATATTTTTACTGAAATCGTTAGGCTAGCAGAATCTTTACTTTTACTTGTTGCTGTTAACGTTTTTATACCACCATAAAAACGCTCTTCATAAGTGGTCCCATCTTCAGAAACACACGTTGCGTCAAGATTCCCAAACTCTCCATACCACCATTCATAATCATCATTTAGTATGACTTTTACATCAACAGGCTTTAAACTTCCACTTACACCTTTATAGGTTGTCTCGGTTACTACACCCGAAGCACTGCCAATACCTGCCAATATTTGTCCATCAACTGAAACTATTTTATATGGAACAGCGCTGGCTGTTGCTGTTGAATATGATGGTCCTGCAACCTCTTGTAAGTTCAATATGTAATAATATTGAGTGGTTACTGCTACAGATAAAGAACATTCATTTCCAATTTTTTCAAGTTCAACAACACCGTTTTCATATAGCGATATCCAAAATTTGTGCCTGTGGTCATAAACATCTTGAATCCCTATCTTCTTACCAACAACTCTGCCATCACCATCTCTTATTGGTTGTTCGGTTTGGTTTACAAACTCTCCATAATTTTTCTCACCATCATTTTCTAGATAGTATCTTTGATTGTATGTAATACAAAGTGCAAAATTATTGTAAGCTATCTCTGTGTGAGTATCACCATTAGATGTTGCGATATCTGTATATGCGTTATTGTTTAATCCACCAGCAACACCGCCGTATATTGTAAACCACGTGTTCGTACTGCCATCTGCCAAAAGTTTACTTACTGCAAGTGCGTTTACTATCTTGGCTTCTGTGCCACCTTTTGTTGGGTCAATTCTAACCGTAAGTTTATCATCTACCGAAAACGTTCCACTTGCATTGTTAATTCCATATTGCCCTTGTTCAACAGTTGCAGACATGATGTCTGTCTCTGTACCTTTGAACTTTATTTCATTTGCATAGTCAATGTTGTCTCTATACGAAATTTGAAATTCAATTTTTAAATCAGACGGAAACGCAACACCATCTTTGGTTTTTAATATACATTGAAGTTCTCCAGTTTCATTGTTTACGCATTCATATTCAAAATTAATATTTCCCATAAACAATGGGCTATCTAGTAAAATTCCATCTATCGTGGCACCATATCCATTATAACTTAAAACACCCTTTTGCGATTCGCATTGATATTGGAATATGTCATAAGTTTGACCTGCCCCGTAATAAAAACGAATAGCTGAAACATAAAATGCATTTGCTTCGTTTCCGTTAAAATCTGTTCCTTTGTTCGGTATTATCAAAAATTTTATAAAATTCTTTTCTACATCTGGATTCGCCGAAAACTGCTTGTCTATTCTTATTGAGTCGCCCGAGTTGTAGTTTCGTTCACTACCGCTTTCGAAAAAACCATTTTGATTTTCATCAAGATAAAATGTAAAACTTGAATTTGAGGCATCTACATTTGTTGTTAGTTGCAATGTAAAATTATTAGAATCATCAACATTTGCAAGCGAAGATTCTTTTAAAATGCTTTCCGCCATCTCAATCGTTGTGTCTGAATAAATATCACCATCAGTTGTGGATAAATATTCAACAACAGGAGTTGTATCAACAGAACTTTCAATGTTTGACTTTGATTTATAAACACACACAACACCAATGACAACTGCACATACAATACACATTGTCATAAGTGAAAGATTTCTTAAAACATTTCTTAGATTTTTCATTGGCATACCACTAAATTAAATTTTAACAATATCAATTAATATAAGATATTTTTGTTATGTTTTAATAACTTCATTATTATACTTATATATTAATTATATCTTGCGCTTTTAGTATATAAAATATGCACCACCCAAGTCAAATAAAAACAACCCTTTAATTAATATTAATAATAATATGAAAAACAACCCACACTTGCGTGTGAATTGTTTTTAAATTTTGTTATGCATTTGAAGAGCTATCCTCTTCCGCAATTAATTCAAGAATGTCAAATGCTGTAACAAGTTCTTTATTTGTAGTATTGATTACAACCGGCTTTTCAAGAGCCTTTTCTAAAACTGTTTTTACATCTTCAATTGTCCAAGGAGTAGAATTTGAACCTTCCGAGTTTCCCCTATCTTCTAATATTGTAGCACTAATTGAATATGGGTATTCATCAGCCCGATCTTCATCACCAACAACCTGATCTGTAATAGTAACCATTCTTCCAGACACCCCTGACACAGAACTTGGAATATAGATATCAACATCTTTGGACTTTGAAAAGCCAAACTCTTCGTATCCGTTTTCTATAAGATTTTCAACCTCCTCTTTTGCAGACCTTGCAGAAGTTACAAAACATTGCCTATTCCTTGGATCGCCAATCATCACTTGCACTTTTGGAGACTCTGGAAAATCTGAGTCGTAATCAAAATAGTTGTTTTCATAATGAACAACCGCTTTTAAATCTTCTTCATTTTGAATATTTTTCAAATAAACCACCGTTGTGTCTCTGTCGCCAACGACCTCAGCACCTTTGCCTGTAAGCGCCTTAATCACTTCACCTGCCGAAGCTGTACCGATTATAAAATCCCCTTGTTTCATAAAAAATTATTTCCTCCTCTTTTTATTTTTTTCTTCTATGAATTTAGCTTTAGTTTTTAAAAATTCAGAAAGTTTGTCGCTTTTCCCCTCTGTCATTCCGTTTTTATCAACAATATACGCCTGCGTATCTGTAATAAACACATAAAAATAATGAGAATGTTCCACAATCTTAGCTATCATTCTGTAATCTATTGCAAGAGTTGCAACTTCAACCTCGCCCTTTCTTGTACTTGTTCGTACGCCATCTTTTTCAAAATAATAATCAACAAAAGTATTTGAAGAACATAACTTGTTTGCGTCTATTGCTTTTTTTAATGATGATTTGTACGCAAATATCATTGCAGGAACAATCGCGAGTGCAACAACCGACATAAATAGTCCAACATAAAAAAGATTGGTCACGAAACCATATACTCCAAAGCAAACAAACAAAGAAAAAAGTGCGATTGACAATTTTATAAACATTGGTTTTAGCACAAAAATATTAAACTCTTTAATTGTAAGAGATGAGAAATTTGTTGTATTTCCAAACAATTTCTCCCCATATTCAC
>JAZNEY010000002.1:0-10737 GCA_045588795.1 Clostridia bacterium
TGCTTGAAAACGCAATAGAATAATTTTAAGGAAGCAAATCCAATTTGCTTCCTTTTGCTTTATTCATTATATTCATATCAAAAAATTTTATTCATAATTGTTGATTAAACTTTCCAAATCGCTTGTTGAAAAACTTTCAAAATTCTCTTTCGAATTTGCAAGCGCCAAACTTTCATCTCTTGATAGGAAACCATCAACAAAAAGAGTCGTACTTTTTTTTGCATTCACGCACACAAATTGTTTTTCTTCTCCACATTTTTCAATACATACTATATTTGTAAATTTGTTTTCAATCCCTTGTATTTTATCTGTTGATGATGTTGCAATTGTTGTTATACTTCCTTGATTTTTAAAACTTGCACCAAGCCTTACAACATCACCCAACTTTTTTAACTTTTCAACATCATTCACATAAACTAGTATATCATTACCCAATTCCGCAAGTCTTTTAATTCTTTCACAAAACAATGAAACCCTCTTCTCTTCATCTCGTAAATCATTTATCAAAGATAAGTTCAATACCACATCTGTCGTTGTTTTTAGAATTGACAAATCTTCTTTTTTCATATCAATGCCAATCGCATAAATGTAGATGTCTTTATTTTTCGATATTTTCCTTAATGCTTTACCAAGTATATACCTTGCATTCTTTACTTCACCACACAACAAATTCCTTGAGCCATATGCGATAGGTGCCAACTTATCCATCAGGTTAATTGACTTTAGCATTTTGTTTGGGTATTCAACCTCCAACTTTTCAAAGCAAGGTCTTTTATTCATTTCAGCCACATCTTGTTTATTACACAATAATATCCTTGCGTTTTCTCCATTTAAATAAAAGTGTATTTCATCACCGCTTCTAATATCATAATTATTCTGCTCAATCTCTTCCGTTATATCTAACTTTCTAGAAAAATTAAATGCATTTTCTAAAACATAGTACCTATTATCTTTACAAACGATATATCCGTACAATATTTCATAATCGTTATCCGCAATCAAGTAATCCATATCAATAGTCGCAATCTCTTTCACTTTATCAATTGTCATACTTAACTTAGACAAGGCTTTACCAGCCACTCCAAATACACACTCTCTTTCTATTATCCTATTTTGATAATAGTTGATAAATTCTTCATACTCGCTACCAATAGGCTTATCATTACCTTTGTAGTCATTCGACGTAAATAATCCAACACCAAGCCCCTTAGGTATAACGGTATCATATTCAACTACAACTTCTCCCGATTCTGGCTCATTTGAAAAAACCGCCCTTTTCCCGTTCTTTTTAGGCCTGCCTCTTGTTTCTTTCTTTTTGCCCGCATTTCCACCCATCAGGACTACTAAAATTTCATCAATCAACTCTTCTTTATCCATCAATGTTGGACTATCTACACCAATGGCGTCTGCAATTGATCTTAAATATTGTATAGACTTTGATCGAAGTTCAACTCTCTCACTTTCTACTACTTTTTTAAACATATTACACCTTTTATATTTTTCTATACAAATAATTATACCATCTTATTATAGAATTGTAAACTTTAATTATTCGAAACAAAACAAAAAACCTATGGATTTTCTCCATAGGTTTAAACTTCTATTATAGAACGCTTACTTTCTTGCGATCTTTTCCAACTCTTTCGAATTTAACAGAGCCTGTTTTCTTTGCATATAGTGTGTCATCATCACCAATTCCAACGTTGGTTCCTGGATGAATCTTTGTTCCTCTTTGGCGAACAATTATGCTTCCAGCGGTTACAACTTCACCATCATATGCCTTAACACCTAGTCTTTGAGCATTACTATCTCTGCCGTTCTTAGTAGAGCCACCACCCTTTTTATGGGCGAATAATTGTATATTCATAAACATCATGAGTTCTTTACCTCCACTTCAATATAGTCCGAGAAGCCTTCATATAAGTCTGATATTCCTAGTTGCATTGTGTTTAAAATCACATCAACATCATGCCTTTTTGACTCATTCAATTCGTCAGGGATTTCAATCATCAGATAACCCCTTTCATCATTCCGTTCAAATTTTGCATTGACACCAGCAACTACCAACACACCCATAAGTGCTGTCTGCACAACGCTTGACAACGCAGAGCAAACAATATCTTCGCCAGCTTCTCCATAGTTCGTGTGTCCATCACACACAATTTTTGTTATGCTTCCATTTCTTTTTTCAATAGTAACATTTGTCATATTGGATTATCCTATAGAAACAACTTTTAATTTAGAATATGGTTGACGATGACCTTGTTTCTTGTGTTCGTTCTTCTTAGCTTTGTATTTATAAACAACAACTTTGTCTTCCTTGCCATTTTCTAAAACTTCTGCAACGACCTTTACATTCTTAACATCTGCACCAGTCTTTACATTTCCTTGGTCATCAACAAATAATAAGCACTTTAATTCAACTTTTGAACCAACTTCAGCATTAACTTTTTCAGTCTTGAAAAATCTGCCTACTTCTGCCTTTTGTTGCTTTCCACCAGCTTCTACGATAGCGTACATAAATCTTAACCTCCTCTTACCAGTCTCACCGTTAGGGTGTCTTATTTTTAAGCCCTTTAAAACCCTCTCCGAGTGGCTCGAGAAAAAGTTTAACATAAAAATCACAAAATGTCAACGGGTCAAACATATATTTTTATTATATTTTAATAGCAATATTTCTTCGAATGTTAGTATAAAGTTTTCTGGCTCAATTTCAGCAAATATTTTTTCATCTACCACTGCTTTTACACTCAAATTTTTATCGACAACTATAAACCTATAAAACTTTTGCGACTTCAATTTTGAATACACTTTGCTAATCTTTGTTTTTTCATCTACCATCAACTCAACAACTTCAAGACCTCTTCTGGTTTCTTTATATCGAAATGACGTTTTGGCAAGCCTTACATAACTACATTCATTAAAGTTATTTAACGTAGAAACGTACAACATAATCGCAATAATTCCAAAAGTAAGATTAAATACGTAAAAAATGCTAAGCAAAAACAATCCAAACAATAGAAACGAAAACACTTTCGTGGCGTTTTTTGCATACCTCAAAGCGTCATTTCTTGTTAATTTTCTAGACAAATAGGAAACCAAAACCCTTCCGCCATCAAGCGGATAGACCGGCAAAAGGTTAAAAATTGCACAAACTATATTTGAAACGCAAAAATCAAAAGTCCATTCATAACAATTTGGAAAAATCCACCAAGCACAAACAACAAACCCTGCAAGTAGCAAACTTGTAATTGGTCCTGCTATTGCAATTTTTATATCATCTGCATACAAAAATTCATCAAGCTCCCCACACAGTTCTGCCCCATATGGCATAACCCGTACTTGTAGCATTTTATAACCAAGTTTCTTTGCAACAATAAAGTGCCCTAATTCGTGTAATAATGCTGACAAAATGTAACACAAAAATATATTGAACACATTTGCAAATATACAATATATACCAAAGCATAAAAATAAAGGGTGAACTACCACAGGAAAGGAATTGTATGTTTTTTTAATTTTTAAAACTACATTGCTAAACATTAAACATATTCCTTATGGTTTTTAGACTAACTCGATTTTCGTTTTTATATATTTTTACATAAAGTTTATTTGATTGAAGCGAGCCAATCACCCGCCCGCTTTCCACTTTCATACCATCAACAATGCTTATAACATCAAAACCAAGCGCAAAACAACAATAGCCAAACTTTTCAAACTTTACCCCTTTCATATTGTCTTTTTCTACAATTTGCACAACACAGTCTATTGGAGCTTTTACAAAAGACTTTTCAACAGTTGTAATTACAATATATCCATACTCGTTCTCGTTTACATCAAGGGCCTCAACTGGAACCGAAAAATCTAGACCGCTTGCACCACTTTCTACAATGTTTTCAGTTTTATTTATATTAGACAAAAAACTTTCACTAAATTGATTTATTATACAAAAACTCACCATTTGCATAACAAATAGTCCCGCAATAAATATGACCTGCGAATATTTTAGAAAGGTTTTCATTGTAATACAATTTTATTCACCGCCCATCAATTATATGAAAAACAACAAACTTACAATCAAAATTTTAGTGTTTACAATGTAGTCTTTAGCGAGTAGAAATTACCCGTGTTTGCAACTATTTTTATTTGCCACAATCCACTTTTTTGTAAATTTATATAACACTCTACATTTTCAACATTCATATAATTTGAAAGAATTTCATAAATCTCAGATTTTAATATTGTATTGATTCCAACACTGGTATTACTTTTGTCCTTATTCAATAGTTTCTCAATTCTTTTATACTCCACTACCATACCTCGCCCCATTTTATAATCTCCTTTTAAATTTTTGACTGCCTCATCATATTGTAAAATTTACTCCCTCTTTTTAAATAATTGTATCTGTCATCTCTATTATAAATTAGATTTCTACAAAAATTTGCAAACGCATATTGCACCTCTAAATCTTTAAACGGGCCAACCTTGGTCAAAAAGGAATTAAACATTCCAAGTTCTGTGCTTTCTGGAATAACACCAACAACTCTTTTACCTATCAGCGCCTCAACATCTTCAACTGAAAGCATTTTCTTCTTTTTTACAAGTCTTGAATTAATCCTGTTCACCACGACTGAAATGTTGTTTTTTTGTTGCTCTTCTAGAATTCCCATAACTTTATACGCATCTCTAATTGAAGATATTTGTGGGTTTAATACGACAACAGCTTCATCAGCTGGAGCAACTGCCATACAAAAACCATCTCCAATTCCAGCAGGACAATCTATGATTAAAAAGTCAAAACAATTCTTGATTTGATTTATCACATCAATAAATTTTTCCTTACTGAAATGATTTGAGTTGTAAATTTTACAGGCAGGCAAAATATTAAGTCCCGGCAAAAAAGAATCCTCCAAAACCGCCTGCAAAGGCCTACACTTACCCTCTATGCAATCAATCAAATCATAAACAATTTTATTTTCTACCCCAAGAACAACATCTAAATTGTTTAGCCCAATGTCCGCATCAACCACACAAACAGACCTACCACTTGACGCAATCATTATCCCAATGTTTGCAGTTATTGTAGTTTTACCAACTCCACCCTTTCCACTCGTTACAACTATCACTCTTCCCATTTTCAAAATCCTCAAAAAAACTTGATTACATTATGAACCAAGCCCTCTGATTTTTAAAAGATTATTATTGTCAATATAGGTCGAAATAAGTAACCAAATCTTTAAATTTTATGTTAACTTTATACATATTTATTTTGCTTCGATTTTTCATAGTAAATGCTTCTTTTTTTGATTTTTTTAATTTGTTCAACTTGAATTGGGGCAAATTTTACATAGTTTTTGACATTATCACTGTTTTTTGATTAATGACCTACCTACTAGCGTTTCGCTCAAAACACCATAACTTTATAAATTTGTTTTTCTCAAAAAATATAGCTCTTGTTGTACAAATTTATTACAACAAGAGCCACTATTTTATTCTTCATCTTTATGTTTTCTTCTTCCTCTCGCTGACATCTCTCCCATAAAAATTATAATTACAATTACAAAAACAACTGCCACATATTCCCACTTGAAAGCAAAGTTTTCTACAATCCCATTTTCTTCATTTGATAACAGAATTCCATATATTCCATTTTCGAAAGTTCCCGAAACACAACCATCACCAATAGAACCAGAGATGTTTTTTGAAACCATACCGCTCTCTACTTTTAAAAATTCTACTCCACTAAAACCATCTGTTACAAAATCTATCTGGGCACTAAAGTTTTCAGCTTTATTTCCATCTATAAAACAGTTGATACTAAAATATGAGATATCATCTCTTAGTCCACCATTGTTTTGTAAATTTTTAAAATCCAAGAACTGAATAGAAACCTCATAATATGAATCTTTTGTTAGTTCACAAGCATTTACATCTATCTCCACCAATCCGTTTTTAAGACTCACGAAAATAGTTTTCGGTATATTGGAAAATACTTCAAACGAAAATACAGTTTTGTATTTTTCAAGCTCTTCAACATAAATCGCATCTTGGGTTTCTTTTACCGTAAAGGACTCACCACATCCATCTACTTCGCAATAAACTTTTTTGCAACCATCTTGAATTAAAATTTGAGTAAATTTATGATTGCCAAATCCAGATGATGTATCAGTATCTGTTTTTTCATCGCCACAGACTTCACATTCAAAAACTATTTGTTTATGATTTTTACAATCACCATCTATTGTCGCCTTTTTATGATAGCTGTGGTCTCCAAACCCACTATCTAATATCTTTTCACCATTTTCATCACCACATATTGTACAATAACTTTCTACCGTGTACCCCTTAATCTGACAATTTCCACTTACGTGATGGTCTGAAACATAGTTGTGTTCACCATAGACAGAATCATCAACCACCTTTATTTCTCCACACACACTACATTCATAAGTCGTATAGCCATAATGCTCGCAATCTCCATCTGTGTGCCCAATATTTTCATAGTTATGACTTGTATAACTTGATGAGGTGTCCTGCTCAACCTTTTGATGTCCACAATCACTACAAGTATAAGTCGTATAACCAAGAGTTTTACAGGTACTGCCTGTATATACTCCGCTTCCATAATTATGCGACAAACATTCCGAATAGCTTGCAAACGCCTTAATTCCTGCATTGTTGTATTGATAACCGTTGATTAATTCATTAGTGTCTTTCCATGTTCCACTTTTCATAAAACTCTGCCCAGCTTTTGAGTTTCTGTATTCTTGCCCCACTCCATCTGACAAAACACCATCATCACCTTCAAAACAAGCTATTGCTTGCCCCGCTGATGTATTGGTTGCCACAACAGAGAACGAATTACCACCTTCTATCGTTATTTCTTCTCCAAGTTCAATTCTATAAAATCCACTATTGTTAAAAGTTTTTGTAATTGTTTTTTTGAGAGTTCCCATCTCCGGAGTGGTCATATTACCTGCATAAACGTACACTTTTATTTCAACATTTTGAACTGATTCACCACCTTTAGTCTCAATAAATATACCAACCGCCGACAAGTCCTGTTTTTTAGATGTTGTATTTGTAAATATGTTAGCATAACTAATTGGTGCTGGATTTAAACCAGATGTTAGAGACGCCAAAACAGAAGTTCCACAATCGTATTGATAAACAACATCTCTATTGCTGTTGGTTTCTATTTCAATTGTTTTATAGCCTGTGTTTCTAACACCTAAATCATAATAAGAAACCCAAAAGTAACCACCATCTCCCCAACTAGAACCCCACGAATTTCTTACAAGCCAAGCACCATTGCCCGCAGGTGTCAGTTTGAAGTTTGATGCACTATAATTATCGTTCCAACCAACTATTTCAACCATATGGTCTGTATCTTGAAAATATCCATCACCCGCATAGTAAGAATATGTCTGCGAGTTGTATAGGTTTGCATTTAAATTTTCCATTTGTACACTCGTAATTACAGAACCCTTATCAACAATTTCATCTTTAATGGTTTCAAGACTTTCGTTTCCAGTATATGCAACATAACCCACAACATTTGCAATATCACTAAACCTGTAATTTTCCCAAACTATGCCTGTGCCATTTTGAATGTAATTGTTTAGTGACGTCGTATTATCAACATAATCTTGTTCATTTAATCCCCAACCCGCAAGCAATACATTTAATGTTGCCTCAAAAGAGCCACCCCCGTTGTAAATTCCCTCATAATTTGTTGTTTCGCCACTTGTGTAACTTTGCCCATCTCCAAAAGTTGAGCTTGATGTATTTCCATCATAGCCATTTTTTGTAAAATATGCCAAATATTTTTCTGCAATATCAACTTCTATATCATAATTTTTGCTTAAATTTATTTCGAGGGAACCTGCTATCGCATAAGCCCAACACAAACCAAGAGAACCTTGATTTTTCACACATGGCAAATAATTAAATGTAGAATCATCTGCATCTGTATCAAAAGTTCTTGGGTCGTAAACATTTAAATCTGAATAATTTATACCGGTATAAACTTCGCCTGCCTCTGCAGTATATTGAATGACATTATTACAGGAACAATCCCTTTCACGCACAACAAATGACAATGACAGCATAGCCACAACAAAACATAAACTATAAATTAAATTTAAAATAAAATGCTTTCTTTTGTATTGCATAAACTCACCTTTTGAATTTTTCATTATATATAATAGAAAAAAAACTCCCAAATGTCAAATATAGACAACAAAAAAGTGCTGATTTTATAATCAACACTTTTTAAACTTTTCTATACTCCAGCTCCACATCCCGGACATCTTTTGTCGGTTTTTTCAATCTTGCAACCACAATATGAACAACACTTTGGTTTCAAGGCTTCGTTCTCTAGTTCAGCCCTTTCCATTTCCTGCTCGTGTCTCGCCACATCTTGTTCGTGTTTCTCTGCCTCTCTCTTTAAATTTTTAACAAAAATCATTACTGCAACACCCACAAACAATATCAATGCAACGCCTGAAACCAATAAGATTATAATACCAATTTTATATTGATGTTCAACATATTGGTACTCAACATCTTTTAACTGATAAGAGGTAGGAATTGAGAATCCATTTGAGTCATATGCGATTTCAATTTCTTCACCTAGAGCCATTATTTGAGCAGTTGTGTAATTTGCATATGTTTGACCTGTACAAGTTTTACCATTTGAGTTTTGATACTTATATACAATTTGATAATAGGCATAACCATTGTATTCAAAAGCAAAATATTCATCATCAATTCGTGCATCCACAACCGTTCCTGTCGCCACTAAATTTTGATAATAGGCAGAATCTTCCTCCATTTGCTTTAAATACTGTTTATTATCTTTCATTGTTGTCCAGCCCGCAAATGTGAAAAAGAGCGCAATTCCTGCAATTATTAAAAATGCCACAACTTTTGAAAGTGCGCCACCCGCAACAACGTAAACTCTACTTCCAAAATGCATTCTAAACGGACGCCTTGGACCAACCCTATGATGCCCGCCATGGTGAGGCCTAGATGAAAAACTAAGACCACCACCCCTTGAGCCTCCTGAACTTCTTGAACCACCGCCATAACTTCTTGGACCTGCTGGCATAAACATAACCTCCATAACTTTAATTACAATTAATATGATAACACAACACCCTAGATTTTCCAAACAATTTGAAACACCAAATTAAATATTATACAATAACATAGTACAGTAAGTACATTATGATGACAACAACCGCAATAATATATTCAACAAGCCTTTTATTCTTTAGTTCTTTTGACAATTTTTTAATATATAACGCAATAGTAATAAAAGATATTGATACAACATTAAGCAATACAAGTTTAATTGAATCAAAATCTAATGGCACTAGTATTGAGGTTTTAAATGCCAACAACTCCGCAATAAACAACACAAAAGTGTTAAATAAGCACGAACCCAAAATATTACCAAAGCCCGCATCAAAATTCCCTTTTCTACATAGTGAAATTGTAGACACAACCTCTGGCAAAGATGTTGCAATAGCAAGGAATAAAACACCGGCTGTTGAAGCTGTTAGATTAAACAAATCCGCAAGGTCATCTGTAACATAGGTAATCATAATACTTGTAACAACTAAGAAAACTGCACAAATAATAAATCTTGCAACTATTTGCTTTACAGATAGATTCATTCCTTTTATTTCTAAATCCACCCCATCTTCTTCGCCCTCATCATTTTTAGGCATTTTATAAATGGTTATCCCATAAATTACAGCTATGGCTAAAAATACTAAATTGAACGAACCTATCTTTAACTGATATTTATCTCCGAGAAATAAAGTAATCAGCATACACGCATACATACAAAACAATCCAATCACGACACTAAAATGAGTTGAAGTATACAGACCGCTTTTTGAGTATGCTTTGTAAAACATCAAAATGCAAACTCCTAAAATCAAAATGTCTAACAAGTTCGACCCCAAGATATTTCCAATTACAAGCCCTGTTTCATTTAAAAACACTACTGAACTTATCGAAGTGAACAACTCCGGAAGCGAGGTAACAGCAGCAAGCAGTACACCACCCAAAAACGCACCCGAAATTTTTGTCTTTTTGTCTAGCAAATCTATATAATCAGACAATTTTGCAGATAAAAAAACTATCAGTACAGCCAGACAAATGTATGTAAACAAAACGTAAAAAACTCCCATTCTCTTCTCCTCAAAAAAAGACCATTAAGCCCACAAATGAGACCTATTAGGTCATAAAAAAATAACCACTAGCAAAACAAAAAACTTTACAAGCACAAACAATTGCGTATTTTATCACAAAATACAACTTCTGTCAATCCGGCAACAACTACAAAAGGTATTAATAATGTTGCAAAAACATCTTTCATATTGTAAACTATATATTATGAATACAAGATACAACACAACTCTTGAATATTATAAGAAAAAATATGGCGAGCGGGTTCATAAAATCTGCATTGATGGAGGTTTCACTTGTCCAAACAGAGATGGCTCAAAGGGTTTTGGGGGGTGTATCTTTTGCGGTGAAAGAGGCTCGGGCGAAAAACTTAAACCCATAGATATTCAAGAACAAATTAAAAATTATTTAACAAGTTACAAAGCCAACAGAGCAAACAAATTTATTGTATACTTTCAAAATTTTTCAGGAACTTATGCAAGCATTGAGCATTTGGGCAATCTTTATAACTCTTGCCTTATTGATGAAAGAATA
>JAZNEY010000003.1:0-3258 GCA_045588795.1 Clostridia bacterium
TGTTTTTGGGGTTTTCTTTGCAAGTTTTTTGCCAATAAGGGAGGTTGAAAAAATCCTAGACTTTATTGCAAGTGAAATTAAACATTTACGCAAATAATACTTTTTGCCAAGCACTCTACTCTCTTTTCTAGTCATTGATGCACAACAAATTGGATATGGCATATTTGAAGTTTTAATGGTTTCGGGTAGCCTGTTCAACAACTCACCACCAGGTTTTGCCAAGATAAATTCAATGTCATAATCCAAACACATATTTTCAATAAAGTTCTTCGCCGCAATACAAACTCCGCCTAGTTGCATTTGGTTATTTATAACCAATATTTTTTTCTTCACTTATTTCCTCCAGGTAGTGATATTCACAATCTTTGCATAACTTTGGATTAATTTAACAACTTTAATTGAAACATTATCATCTGCATAATCATCAGCGACTTTTACTGTTTCGTTATTCAATTTCATTGCCACTGCCATATCAATTGCTTGGCATATATCTTGTTTAGTTATACCTCCAATTACAACACTACCCTTATCCAATACTTCAGGTCTTTCTGTGCTTGTTCTTATTAAAACTCCAGGGAAACTACACATAGCACTTTCTTCAGAAAGTGTTCCGCTGTCGCTTAAAACACAGAAACTATTCTTTTGAAGCTTATTGTAATCAAAAAAACCAAAAGGTTTCAGATTTCTAACTAGTGGATGAAACTTAAACTCTCTTTTTTCTATAAACTTTCTTGTTCTTGGGTGTGTGCTGAACACTATTGGCATATTGTATGTTTCTGCGACATAATTAATAGACTCCATTAAAGAAATAAAATTCTTTTCGTTATCTATATTTTCTTCTCTGTGTGCCGAAACTAAAATATATTTATTTGTTTCAAGTCCCAATTCTTCTAGAACATTTGAATTCTCAATAGCTTGTTTATGAACATCAAGAACCTCTTTCATTGGAGAACCTGTAACAAATAATGTTTTACCATCCGCGCCCTCACTTAAAAGATATCTTCTACTGTGTTCAGTATATGGAAGATTGATATCTGAAATGCTATCAACTATTCTTCTATTAATCATCTCACTAACATTCCAGTCCCAACATCTATTTCCGGCTTCCATATGGAAAATTGGAACTTTAAGCCTTTTGGCAGAAATTGCAGAAAGTGCACTATTGGTATCTCCCAAAATTAAGACTGCATCTGGTTTTTCATTGTTGATAATTTCGTAAGTTTTAGAAATAATATTCCCCATACTCTCACCAAGATGAGCCCCTGCACAATTTAAAAAGTAGTCAGGTTTTCTTAATCCTAGGTCCTTAAAAAATATTTCATTCAACTCATAATCCCAATTTTGTCCAGTGTGAACCAAAATATGATCAAAATACATATCGCATTTTTTTATACACTCTGATAATCTTATAATTTCAGGTCTAGTTCCCAAAATAGTCATAACTTTCATTTTTTTCATAAACTTTTCTCCTATACTGGTAAAAAATATGTGTCTGGTTTATTTGGGTCAAATGGCTCATTCGCCCACATAACAACTACAGCATCACTTTCTCCTATATTTTTAATATTATGAGTATAGCCAACCGGAATATCTATTACTTTAATATTCCCGCCATCTGCAATATATTCAATGACTTCTGTACTATCAAGTTTTCTAAAACAAATAGAACATTTTCCAAAAACAACAATAAATTTCTCATTCTTTGTGTGATGCCAATGATTTCCTTTTGTTATATTCGGCTTGATTATATTTACCGAAACTTGACCACAATTCCCTTTTAATATCTCCGTGAAAGAACCTCTATCATCTACATTCATTTTTAAGTCGTATGCAAAATCATCCTCTTTTAAATAACTTAGATATGTGCTATACAACTTTTTGGAAAATTCAGTAGTAATATTTGGGAATGCATAATTTTGCCTACTATCTTTAAATGATTGTATTAAATCTGCAATTTCCCCCAAACTTGCTTTATGTGTTACCGGTATTGTACAAAATTCGCCATCCTTTACAGTTTCTCCGTTAATTGCTTTTGTAAAAGCATTTACAACATCATCAATATAACACAAAGTCAATACTGTATCTCTATTGTTTATTGTTATAGGCAAATCATTTGCGATGTTATTGCAAAAAGTTGCAATTACACTGTTATAGTTTGGTCTACACCACTTTCCAAATAAATTAGGTAACCGGAAAACATAATTTGTGCAAGACCTATCTGTTTCATCTTGAAAAACAATTTGCTCAGCCTCTTTTTTGCTTTGACCATATTCATTATCCAATTCGGCCTGTATTGAACTTGATAATAACACTGAACACTTGTTGTCGTTTTCTTTTAGGCATTTTACAAGTTCTTTGGTTAAATTAACATTGCCCTCTGTAAATTCTGAAGTCAGCTTAGGCCTATTCACCCCAGCCAAGTGAAATACGAACTCGCAATCGCTTGTAAAATTTTTAAGGTCATCTATTGTATTGTCTTTATCGTATTCTAAAACACTATGTCCCAAATTTTTCAACTCTGCACATAAGTTTTTTCCGACAAAACCTTTTGCACCAGTAACTAAAATTTTCATTTTTTGTCCTCTATTTTTTCTTGATTTCTTCTTTGATGTAATCAGTTGTTAACAGCTTTTCTTTAATCTCTGGAATTGTCAATCTGTATGTGTTGTCTGAATTAAATTCGCCAAGAGGTGCAGGCTTTGTATTTCCTTCTTCGTTATATAACTCGTAGTTCAAATCTCTTGCATCCATTGGAACACGATAATAATTACCCATATCAATCGCTTTTGTTCCCTCTTCTTTTGTTAAAAGGGTCTCATACATCTTTTCTCCGTGTCTAATTCCAATAACCCTGTAATTAGGGTCTCCACCAAACATTTCGCTCACTGCTATTGCAAGGTCCCCAATTGTTGATGCTGGTGCTTTCTGAACGAATAAATCTCCAGGTTCTCCATTTTGGAATGCGAACACTACAAGCTCTACTGCCTCATCAAGATTCATTAAAAATCTTGTCATTTTAGGTTCTGTTACTGTCAACTTCTTTCCTGCTCTAATTTGGTCAACAAATAGAGGTATTACCGATCCCCTTGAGCACATAACATTTCCATACCTTGTGCAACAAATAACAGTTCCACTGTCTTTATTATTTCTTGCTTTTGCAACAATAACTTTCTCCATCATTGCCTTACTCATACCCATTGCGTTGATTGGATATGCAGCCTTGTCTGTTGACAAACAAACAACTCTTTTAACACCGCA
>JAZNEY010000004.1:0-6734 GCA_045588795.1 Clostridia bacterium
GGCATTATGATATACATTTTGTACATCATCAAGCTCTTCAAGGCCATCAATCAATTTCTCAATTGAAGCCATTTGACTTTCATTTGGAACAATATAGTTTGATGGAACCATTTCGCTTTCTGCGTGCATTACTTCAATACCTGCATTTGTGAATGCTTCACTCACTTGTGCAAGGCTTGATGTTGGCGTGTAAACAGTGAAACAATCTTCATCTGTAACCACATCATCAGCACCACTTTCTATTGCAATTTCAAACACCCTATCTTCTACAAGACCATTCTTCTTTTCAATGACAACAACACCCTTTCTGCTGAACATAAATGATACACTTCCTGTTGTTCCAAGACTTCCACCAGACTTATCAAATAGATGTCTTACATCACCTGCTGTTCTGTTTTTATTGTCCGTTAAACATTCAACAATGAATGCAACGCCTGCCGGACCATAGCCCTCATAAACCATATCTTCGTAGTTTACCATATCAGTTTCGCCAGATGCTTTTTTGATGCTTCTTTGAATGTTATCATTTGGCATATTGTTTGATTTTGCCTTGCTTATAATGTCTGCAAGTTTTGTATTAGTTGACGGGTCGGGTCCACCCATCTTTACAGCAACTGCTATTTCTCTTCCAATCTTGGTGAAAATTTTTGCTCTTGCTGCATCTGCTTTATCTTTTGTCTTTTTAATGTTATGAAATTTTGAATGTCCGCTCATATTCTTAAAACACAGCCCTTTCCCCTTGGGCTTTCCCTCCTATTTTTTATTTGCTAGTAAAAACATCAATATGCTAGCACTAACTCCAGCGTTTAGAGACTCAACTCTTGAATCCATAGGTATTGAAAGAGACATTGATTTTTCAATTAATATATCACTTGACACCCCTTGTCCCTCATTGCCTATAACCAAAGCAATACTCTTTGGTAATTTTATGTCATCACTAAATATTGATTTCTTTCCAGCCTCGGCAACAATTATATCATAGCCTTTTTCTTTTGTAAACTTAATGAAGTCAAAAGTCGAAAGTTTATAAAATTTAGGGAAAAATATTGTTCCACTTGCACTTCTTATGGTCTTATCATTGTAAGGGTCAACACTATCAATAAGAATAATATCTGTAAAACCACTAGCAACTGCCGACCTTATAATGGTCCCCATATTGCCCGGGTCTTGAATTCTATCTAAAACGAGCACATTGTTGCTGACCATTTCAGATAATGGACTCTCAACAATTTTACAAACCACCATAATGTTTTGAGGCTCGACCGTTTTAGTTATACTTTTGTAAACCTCATCACTGAGTAAAATTACTTTATCATTATGTTTAGCGATAATATCAACATAATTGCGTTGAAAATCTCTATTGATTAAAATATTCTCCACCAGTGACTCATAATTTAAACTTTCTTTTGAAACTTTCTCTCCCTCAACTATAAACAAAGAGAATTGCTCCCGGTATTTTTTAACCGAGAGCGAACGAAATTTTTTTATTAAAGTATTGTTTATACTTTCAATTGTTTTCATAAATTCCCTTATAAAATTTATAAATTACTTAGCAAGTGCCTTCTTTGCACTTTCACAAAGCGAAGCAAATGTAGCCTTATCTGATACAGCAACTTCTGCAAGTGACTTTCTGTCAAGTTCAATTCCAGCTTTCTTGATACCATCAATAAATTTGCTGTAACTTAAACCATTAACTCTTGCTTCTGCATTGATTCTAGCAATCCAAAGATTTCTAAATTCTCTTTTCTTGTTCTTTCTTCCAACATAAGCATAAACACCAGACTTCATTAGTTGTTGTTTTGCAAGTGTGTATAGTTTGCTTTTTGAGCCTCTGTATCCCTTTGCAGATTTAAAAACTTTAATTCTTTTCTTATGTGCGTTAACGCCTCTTTTAATTCTCATTACCTTTACCCCCTAGTTAATCCTGATTTCCTACTAGTTTTTGAACGGTTTTTAAATTAGCATGGCTAACATATCCACCCTTTCTTAACTTTCTTGTTCTTTGAGTTTCTTTCTTTGTTAAGATGTGAGCCTTGTTTTGTTTTGCTCTTTTGATTTTTCCAGATTTTAAAATTGTAAATCTTTTCTTCGCTGCACTGTTATTCTTCTGTTTTGGCATAATTTTGTTCTCCTTTATACTATTTCTTTTTCTTTGGCACAAGTGTTGTTACAACATTTCTGCCCTCAACTTTTGGTTCTTTTTCTTTATCGCCAAGTTCTCCAACAAGTTCACAGAACTTATTAACAATCTCTATACCTTTGCTTGCATAAGCCTGTTGACGACCACGCATTCTTAATACAACACGAACCTTATCTTCGTTTTGTAAAAATCTTGTTGCATGTTTTGCTTTTACTTCCATATCATGCATTTCAATAGTCATTGACAATTGAATTTCTTTAACTTCAATAATCTTTTGACTCTTTTTGATTTCTTTTAATTTCTTTGCTTGGTCAAAACGATATTTGCCATAGTCCATAATTCTGCATACAGGTGGAATTGCATTAGGTGAAATCTTCACAAGATCTAACTCATACTCTTCGGCTTTTCTGTTTGCCTCTGCACTTGACATTATTCCAAGTTGCTCACCATTTGGACCTATTACACGAACCTCTTTATCGGTAATATCGTTGTTGATTTCTGTTTCTACTTTAGCGATAATTAAATCCCTCCAAAAAATAAATTAGAGTGAAACCCAAAAGTTTCACTCTGCTAAATTCAACACAATTAAATTTCAACGATAGCGTTGAAAGAATTATATTGACCAACAAAAATCTTTCATTCGGTTGGCGAGAAGAAACTTCTACTTGTTTTCACGACATATATAATAATACACTTATTGCTTTTTGTCAAGCACTTTTTTATAATTATTCATTTTCATATGAGGACCTGTAATCACTTTTGGTAAAGCCTCGTATTTGCCTTTTATCTGAAAGTTCTTCAAGCACTGAAATATTGTCATTTTCATCAATCAATACACTTATTGTTCTATATCTTGGTTTATATGTTGCACCATCTATAATCATATATTTTAAAACTTCGCAAGGGCACCCCTTTTTAGGCATTACATCACACACAATTTCAAGATTTGTTGTTGCTTTGCTTCCAAAAGTTGGACCACTATATTCAACCTTCATAATCCCGTGAGTAGAATTTAATTCGCTTTCTGGACCAACAATATGTGAACGAACACCATCTTTATCAAACATATCATCATTATCTAAAACTATTTTACCATCTTTAACCATTGTTTTTGCAAACTTTTCTGGAAGAAGCCCCAATGTTGCCTCTAAATTTGCTTTTTCACTTTCACTTGCATCACACATTAATTTAACGATTGGAAATGTGTTTGATAATGCACTTGTTAATATTTCACCATTTGTCATTATAATAATCCCTCTCTTTTGTTATTGAAAATCCTTTGTAAGATTTAACCCTCTTGATTTGTTTAGTTTGTTAATTTTTTCCAAGAAATCTTTTATGTTAGATTCAATTATGACTTGTTTTTCGCCTCTAACTTCAATTAGCACATTGTGTTTCTTTGCAAATCCTTTATCAACCGATAATATATATGGAACTTTTTCGATTTTGAATAGCTCTCTGTTTAAAACTTCACCAAACTTTCCATTGACTATTTTACATCTAATTCCAATAGATTGCAATGCTGTTTTAAGTTTTTTAATAATTGAATTATCCTCTTTAAGTTCTGTTATAATAATTGTTTGAACGGGTGCAAGCCAAAACGGAAATTTGCCCTCAAAATGTTCAATGAGTAAAGCCATAAACCTTTCTATACTTCCAAGAATGGTTCTGTGTATAAGAATTGGAACTTTTGCATTGTTTTTCTCATCTGTATAGTTCAATTCAAACCTTTCTGGTAATTGCATATCTAGTTGAAATGAGCCCATTCTCCATTTACGATTTACGCTATCCTTTACAATAATATCAATTCTTGGACCAAAAAAAGAGCCACCACCCTCATTAACGCTATAATTTCCCTCTCCATAACGCTTGTCTAAAATTGAAGATAAGATACTTTCCGCTCTGTCCCAAACTGCATTATCGCCAACAAAATTTGATGGTCTTGTAGATAACTCTAAACTATATTTCATTCCAAAAGTTTTATAAAATTTTTCACAAGATTCGAAAAGTAATTCAATCTCTGATTCTATTTGTTTTGGTGTTAAAAATATATGTGCCGAGTCCTGTCTAAAACTCCTTGCATTAAAGAGACCATTCAAGTTGGCTTCTTCAAGTTTTCTGTGTAACAGTCCAAACTCCATTAACCTTAAAGGAAAATCTTTTACCTTCCTCTCTTTGCATTTATATACAAATATTGAACTTGGACAATTGGCTGTTTTTAAAATATAATCTTCTTCAATTTCATCTTTGTTGATTTCAAAAATATCATCTGTACAATATGAATAATGTCCACTATCAATTGATAATTGATTATCACTCAAAATTGGTGAATTTATTTCCATATAGCCATATTGATTATTAATTTCTCTACTGTAGTCAATTATTGAATTATACATTGACCAACCATTTGGAAGCCAATATGGACAACCCCTATTATTGTCATTTAAAAGGAACAACTCCATATCCTTGCCAAGTTTTAAATGGTCTCTTTTTCGAAGTTTGTTTAAATATTTTAACTTATTCTCGAGCTCGCTAGCTTTAAACCCAGCAACGCCCCTTATTCTTGTCAATTTTACCGTATCCAACTTCGTTTTGTGATAAACAGATTCAATAGAGGTCAATTTAAAATATTTAAGCATTGAAGTATTCTTTATGTGCGGTTTATTGCAAAAGTCCGTAAAATTTCCTTGTAAACAAACGGACAAATTTTCATCACTTTTGCCCTCTAACATCTCTATTTTGTACGGCTCTTCCGCCTCCGCCATACATTCAATGGCATCTTCTTTTATCATAACTGTATTAGTTATTTTAAATCCTGCTTTTACAATTTGTTTTATCTCTTCTTCAATTGTCTGCAAGTCGCCCTCTTTTATTGCGGTTTTAAAGTCAAAATCATAATAAAAGCCCTTTTCATCTTCGCCACCAAAAGCCAATTTCGAAGATGGATAGACAGATTTTACAGCTTGAGCCAATATATGGCTTGCTGTCTCATTAAGAATTACAGAAGCTTCGGTGTCCTTGATTGTGATAAATTCTAATTTGCAATTTTTACCTATTGTGTCATCAAGGTCAACCAATCTCCCATTAATTTTACCACAAATTATATTCTTTGCAAGGGTTGGGGAAATAGACCTGGCGACATTACCAACAGTGGTGCCTTTTTCCACTTCTGCAACTATATTGTCCTTAATTGCAATCTTCATCTTTGCTCCTATCCCTTGTAATTACTTTCAATATAAAAATCACATAAGTTGCACATATAAAAACTGCATTTATCTTATGTAATTTTTGTGAAAATCCCTTTAATTTAGTTTACACTAGGCACAAGAAATTTGTCAAGTATTCACTACTACTTTTTCGGCAAATAGATCTATAATTATATCAGTCAATTCATTCTTGGTTGTTAAGTCATACTTTAAATAAATATTTGTAGGTGCGATTAAAATTAGTTCACTTACAACCGCAGGTAGGTAGTCCTCCTGAACAATAATTGGTTCAGATAAATTGCTCCCATCTTTATTCCTTAGATATATAATATCATTAAAGCTATACACAAAAACATCTTCCCCACAACTCTCTGTTGTCATTATCAAATATCTTATCAGTTCTACAAAGCTATTTGAATATATCATATTAGACATATTATCAATAAATAAGTCCGTTATCTCTTTCCATCTTGCACGAAGCCCGGCAAGTTTAAAAGCATAAAACGAATCTACATTTAGCGTTGTGTTTATTTCAAGTAATGAAAGCACATCAAGTATATCTGTGCTTCTATCAAACACGGCAAGAGACTTACAAAGTGCATCTTTGTAGTGCTTATAATCAGATGGCAAAATTAAATTATCAGTCATAAACTTATACTTGTAATTTAATACTATCGACTCTGAAAGCAGTTTATTGATTTGCTCAAAAACGCCTTTATTATTTTTTTTAATTGAGTAGCATAATCTTATGTTTTCTTCTTCATTTTGAATTGTAATATTTTTTAGCTTTTGTGCAAGTAACTCAAATTTCTTCCAAAAATGTATAAATATATCGTTTTTGTATTTTGGAAATATAATACAATATTCATTCATAAAAAAATTCATACCTCTTAATTTAGTGTATGAATTTTAATATTAAAAATACTTATCTATATTTTAAATTTAAATTGATTGCCAAAATTCTCTCTTAAATTATTTGTTTCTTCAATTGATAAATTATAATCTTCTTCAATTCTTTCTTTCGCTTCTCTAATTAGAGAAGTTAATTCATTCCTATCAATTAATGAAACATTGTTTTCATCTGCTATTTCTTCTGCTTGTTTGGTAAAGAAACTATTTGTTACAACAATTGCATCATCAGCCTTGTAGTGGTTTTTTGCAACCACAATTTCTTGAACAGCTTTTGAGCCAACATTTTTGTTGTATCTTTTTGCTTGAACAACAATTTTTCTTCCATCTTTTTTAAGAACAAGGTCAGCACCATAATCCCCAGATTTTTTAGTTACAAGAGCATCATATCCCAAGTAGAAAAACAATGTTTTTAAAAACTGCTCAAAGACATACCCCTCCATAACATCTACATATTCTATTTCTGCCGAATCTAAAAA
>JAZNEY010000005.1:0-5554 GCA_045588795.1 Clostridia bacterium
GGTTCTAATTATTATACCATTTGATGCAATAAGCATAATATCTTGATCCTCAGAAACTTGTTTCATATTAACTAGTTTACCAGTTTTCTCGTTGAATACTCCGGCCTTAACTCCCTTTCCTCCACGAATTTGTAAACGATATTCTTCTGGGTCAGACCTCTTTCCATAACCGTGTTCGGTAACTGTCAATATTGTATGGTTAGGTTTAATTGCGATCATATCAACAACATAGTCTTTACCCTCAAGCTGAATACACTTTACACCTCTTGTATCACGAGAAAGCGTTCTGATTTCTTCTTCACTAAACTTAATACATTTTCCTTCACGAGTTGCAAGCAAGATTTCATCTCTGCCAGTTGTAACTTGAACAGATATCAATTCATCACCCTCATCAAGATTAATTGCAATCTTACCAACTTTTCTAATCTTCCTGTATTCATCTAGTTGAGTTTTCTTTACAATACCATTCTTTGTTGCTTGAATTAAGTTTCCTTCCATATCATCTGTGATTGGAATAATTGCTGTAACCTTTTCATCTTCTGTTAGATTTAGTAGGTTTACTATCGCACGACCTTTAGCAACTTTTTGTCCCTCTGGGATTTCATAACCCTTAATAGAATAAACTTTACCCTTATTTGTAAAGAACATTATGTCATTATGCGTATTTGTAACAAACATATTCTCAACAAAGTCCTCTTCTTTAGGCTTATGAGCAATCATTCCCTTTCCGCCACGCTTTTGGGCTTTGTATTCACTTACTGGAACTCTCTTAATATATCCATAGTGAGTCATTGATACAACTACATCTTCTTTCTCAATTAAATCTGCTACATCAATTTCGCTGTAATCTGTTACAATTTCAGATTTTCTTTCATCACCATACTGATCTCTTATTTCTGTAATCTCAGTTTTAACTATATCACATACTTTTTGGTCAGATGCAAGGATTGATTTTAATTCTGCAATTGTCTTTTCAAGTTCAGCGAGTTCATTTTTCAATTTTTCAACTTCAAGAGAAGTTAATCTTTGAAGTCTCATATCAAGAATTGCCGCACTTTGTTTATCTGTTAAGTGAAAACTTGCTTGCAATCTGTCTGCTGCTTCATATCTGTCAGCGGATTTCTTAATAATTTTAATTACTTCATCAATATGTGCAAGTGCAATTACAAGTCCTTGAACGATATGCTCTCTTTCTTCTGCTCTGTTTAAATCATATTTAGTTCTTCTTATAACAACTTGCTTTTGATGCTCAATATAATGATATAAAATTTCTTTTAAATTCAATACCTTTGGCTCATTGTTAACAAGTGCAAGTAAAATAATACCATATGAAGATTGAAGAGCTGTGTGTTTATACAATGTATTAAGAACAACATTTGCTTGGAAATCTCTTTTTACTTCAATTACAATTCTCATACCCTTTCTGTCAGACTCTTCTTTAATATCTGCTACACCCTCAACCTTTTTATTCTTTACAAGGTTAGCAATATTCATAATAAGTTCTGCTTTCTTTACTTGGTAAGGAATTTCTGTAATTATAATTCTGCTTCTTCCATTTGGTTCTTCTTCAATTTCTGCTTTTGCACGAACAACAATTCCGCCTCTTCCTGTTCTGTATGCTTGCCTAATCGCAACTCTGCCCATAATCAATCCACCTGTTGGATAATCTGGTGCAGGTATGTAATTCATCAATTCGTCCACAGTTATTTCTGGATTTTCAATCTGTGCAATAACCGCATTACATACTTCTGTTAGGTTGTGAGGTGGAATATTGGTTGCCATACCAACTGCTATTCCATCTGAGCCATTAACCAAAATATTTGGGAACCTTGATGGAAGTACGCAAGGTTGCTGTAATGTTTCATCAAAGTTTGGATAAAAATCTACTGTATTTTTGTCAATTTCACGAAGCATCTCACCTGCAATTTTTGTAAGTTTTGCTTCGGTATATCTTTGTGCCGCCGGTCCATCACCATCAACTGAACCAAAGTTTCCCTGTCCATCAACAAGAGTGTATCTTATTGAAAAGTTCTGTGCAAGTCTTACAAGAGCAGAATATACTGCACTGTCTCCGTGTGGGTGATATTTACCAAGTACATCACCGACAATTCTTGCTGATTTTCTGTGTGGCTTATCATTAAATAATCCAAGTTCACTCATTGAATAAAGTATACGGCGGTGAACTGGTTTTAAACCATCTCTTACATCTGGAATTGCTCTTGTTACATTAACAGCCATTGCATATGCAATAAATGATTTTTTCATTTCATCATTAATTTCTACATCAATATATTTAGTATTGTCTATAATCTTGTCGTGCTCTGCGCTGTAATCTTTCTTCTTTGCCATACCTACCTCCTAGACATCAAGATCTGTAACGAGTCTTGCATTTTGTTCAATAAATTCACGCCTAAGTTCTGGACTTTCACCCATTATCATTGTGAAAATTTGATCAGCCTCGTATGCATCTTTCATATTTATTCTTATCAAAGTTCTGTTTTCAGGACTCATTGTTGTTTGCCATAATTGTTCATCAGACATTTCACCAAGACCTTTGTATCTTTGAATCTCAACGCCCTTTCTTCCAACTTCTTCAAGTTTAGCATTCAACTCATCATCACTGTAACAATAATATTCTTGCTTATTCTTTGACACTTTGTAAAGCGGAGGCATTGCCGCATATACGTGACCCTCTTCAAGTAGTGGTCTCATATATCTATAGAAGAATGTTAGTAATAATATTCTAATATGACTTCCGTCAACATCAGCATCAGTCATACATATTATCTTATCATATTTAATCTTTGTTACATCAAAATCATTTCCAACCCCAGCACCAATTGCTGTGATCATTGACTTTATTTCATTATTTTCTAGTACTTTGTTTATTCTTGATTTTTCTACATTAAGAATTTTTCCACGAAGCGGTAATATTGCTTGGAATCTTCTGTCTCTTCCTTGTTTTGCTGTTCCACCCGCACTATCTCCCTCGACTATATACATCTCACATAGTTTTGGGTCCCGCTCTGAGCAATCTGCAAGTTTTCCAGGAAGTGCATTTGTTTCAAGAACACCTTTTCTTCTTGTAAGCTCTCTTGCATTTCTTGCAGCTTCTCTTGCTCTTTGGCTGGTGATTGATTTTAAAATCAATTCTTTTGCTTCTTTTGGGTGCTCTTCCATATAATCCCCAAATCCATCAGCCATAGCTTTTTCAACAGCACCTCGAATTTCGCTATTTCCAAGTTTTGTTTTTGTTTGTCCTTCAAATTGTGGATTTCTAAGTTTTACAGAAATTACAGCAGTTAAACCCTCACGAACATCATCACCACTTAATTTTTCGGATTGTTTAATCATATTATATTTAACTGCATATTCATTAACAATCTTTGTGATAGCGTTTCTAAAACCAACTACGTGTGTTCCACCCTCTTCGGTGTTTATGTTATTTGCATAGGCATAAACATTTTCACTATAACTATCATTATATTGAAGAGCGATTTCAATCTCACCCTCTTTTAATTCCTTATCAATATATACAGGCTCGCTGAAAATGTTTTCTTTATTTCTGTTAAGATTCTTTACAAATTCTAAAATACCACCCTCGTAATGCATAATCTCTTCTTTTTCTGTTCTGTGGTCAATTGCAGTAATTGTAATTCCCTTATTCAAGAACGCAAGTTCACGAAGTCTTGTCTTAATTACATCAAATTGGAAGTTTGTCGTTTCAAATATTTCACTGTCTGGCATAAATGTAACTTTTGTTCCAGTTTTATCAGAATTTCCAATAACTGCCAAAGCCTTTTGTGGAATTCCGCGATTATATGTCTGTTTAAAATGTTTTCCATTTTGCCAAATCTCAACATCAAGCCATTCAGAAAGAGCATTAACGCAAGATAAACCAACACCGTGTAGACCACCTGAGATTTTGTATCCGCCATCTCCAAACTTACCACCGGCGTGCAATTTAGTCAAAACTACTTCAACTGCACTTTTACCCTCTTTCTTTATAATACCAGTTGGTATTCCTCTTCCATTATCTAGTACTGAACATGACCCATCTTTATTGATTTCTATAACAATACTGTTACAATATCCTGCAAGAGCTTCATCAATCGAGTTGTCTACAACTTCTTGAATTAAGTGATGAAGTCCTCTTTCATCAGTTGAACCAATGTACATACCAGGACGCTTTCTAACTGGCTCTAAACCTTCAAGAACTTGTATGTCCTTCTCGGTATAATCGCCACCTTTTTTTTGTGCCATTTTTATACACTCCTATCTCTCAAATTTTATACTCTAATTATAGCACGATTATTAAAAAAAGAAAAGCATTTTTTAAAACATTTTTAAATTAGCCTCAAAATTGCTGTTTTTTGACACTCTATACATTTCTCGAAAAATCTATCGCATTAAAAAACACCCATTAAATTGGGTGTTATGGCATAATTTAAATTTCTGGCTTTTCAATACTAATTTGAGCATTCTTTATCCTAATTTTTAGGTGGTCATTTACGCCTAATTTTTTTACATTTGTACTTGTTACAAAAACTTGTTTTGTGTTCAAATATTCAATCAAAAGCCTTTGCCTTGTTGTATCAAGTTCACTAAATACATCATCTAAAATTAGTGTCGGGTCCTCACTTTCTTCTTTTATTGTTTCCATCTCTGCAAGTTTTAGTGCAAGGACAACTGAACGCTGTTGACCCTGTGAAGCATATGGTTTAACCTCTAAGTCATTTATATAAAACTTCAAATCATCACGGTGAACACCTACTGATGTATAGCCAAGTTCAAGGTCTTTTTCACGGTGAGATTTTAATTCCTTTATAAAATTCTCTGTTTTTTCCTCTCTTGTATCTCCTTTCATTCCTACATATTCAATTGTTAAACGTTCTTTACCAAGAGACAGTTTTTCCATCACAATTTTTGCATTGTTTGATATCTTAGTTACGAAATTTGACCTTGCCTTTGAGATTTGACTTCCAACCATTGCAAGTTGTTCATCCCAAATATCAAGTTCTATGTGTAAGTTCTTTGAATTTTTGTTAAACTTCAATAGTTTATTCCTGCTTTGTAATATTTTTTCATACCTATCAAGTAAATTTGAATAAACTTTACTTACTTGACATATATCAATATCTAAAAATTCACGCCTTACATCTGGTGAGCCCTTTACAATTCGAAGTTCATCAGGTGAAAATATAACAGAATAAAAATGACTATACATATCATTTTTGTGTATTAGCCTATTTTCATTTACATAATACTCATTTTCACCCTCTCTATTTATCCTAAATCTTATTTTCTTATTCCCATAATTAGATGAAATTATTGATGCTTCAATCTCTGCAAAAGCCTCTTCATCTTTTATACAATCAACAAGTTTAGAATTTCTGAAACTTTTAAGAGTAGAAATAATATAAATTGGTTCAACTAAATTTGTTTTACCTTGCGCATTTTTCCCGAATATATAATTTATATTATCGCAGAACTCGATTTCTGCGTTTTCATAGTTTCTAAAATTTTTAAGTTTGAGTTTTTTTATTTTCATTTT
>JAZNEY010000006.1:0-15602 GCA_045588795.1 Clostridia bacterium
GTATAATAACAGATGAGGAGAAAATTATGGATATCAAAGAATTATTATCATTAGAATTTAATTTAAAACCTGTACAGGTGGAAAACATTATATCTTTGCTTGATGAGGGGTGCACAATTCCATTTATCGCAAGATACAGAAAGGAACTTACGGGCGGAGTTGATGACCAAACACTTCGTTCTTTTGATGACAGATTAAGGTATTTGAGAAATCTGGAAAAGAGAAAAGAAGAGGTTACAAACCTAATTACCGAGCAAGGTAATATGACTGAGGAAATTGAAAAGGCACTGCAAAACGCTTCTACACTTACAGAAATAGAAGACATTTACAGGCCATTCAAGCCAAAGAGAAAGACTCGTGCAAGTGTGGCTATTGCAAAGGGGCTTGAACCACTTGCTGATTTTATACTAAAGCAATCTGGTGAGTCTATTGAAGACAAGGCAAAAGAGTTTATTGATGAAGAAAAGGGTGTAAACACGGTTGAAGAGGCTATTCAAGGAGCAAAGGATATTATTGCTGAAAGAATGTCTGACAGTGCAAAACTTCGAAAAACTCTTCGTGAGCTTTTATTTAAGAAAGGCAGGGTTAAGGCAAAACTTGATGAGACAAAAGAGGGCTATTTGACATATGAAATGTACAAAGATTTTGACTCTGAAATTAAAAGTATGCCAAGTCACCGAGTGCTTGCTCTTAACAGGGGTGAGACAGAGGATTGTTTAAAAGTTTCACTTGAAATAAATAAAGAACTCGCACTTGTTAAAATCTATTATGAGTTCATAAAAAAAGAATCGCCTTATGATGAACTTTTAAAAGAAGTTGCAGAGGATAGTTTTGATAGGCTTATTTTCCCAAGCATTGAAAGAGAAATAAGGGCTGAACTTACAGATAAAGCAAACGAGCAGGCGATAAAAATGTTTGAGGTTAATCTTGAACCACTACTTATGCAACCACCTCTTAAAGGCAAGGTTATCCTAGGCCTTGACCCAGCATACAGAACAGGTTGTAAGATTGCTGTTATTGATGAAAATGGAAATGTTTTAGACACTGCTGTTGTTTATCCAACACCTCCACAAAGCAAAATTGAAGAGGCTGAGGAAAAGCTAATAAAACTTATAAGCAAGTACAAGGTTGATGTTATATCTATTGGAAATGGAACTGCCACAAAGGAAAGTGAAATATTTGTAAGCAACCTTATTAAAAAACTTGAAAGAAAGGTTTCTTATGCCGTTGTAAATGAGGCGGGGGCTTCGGTTTATAGTGCAAGCAAACTTGGTGCAAGTGAGTTTCCAGATTTTGATGTTGCTCTTCGTAGCGCAGTTTCTATTGCAAGGAGGCTTCAAGACCCGCTTGCGGAATTGATTAAGATAGATGTAAAAAGCATTGGTGTTGGTCAATATCAACACGATATGCCACAAGCAAGACTGACAGAGGTTTTGGAGGGTGTTGTAGAGGATTGCGTTAACAAAGTTGGTGTTGATGTAAATACTGCAAGCCCAAGCCTGCTTTCTTATGTTTCTGGTTTAAATAGTGGAATTGCAAAATCTATTGAAAAATACAGAAGAGAAAATGGCGAGATAAAAAATAGACAAGTTCTTAAAAAAGTGCCAAAACTTGGTGATAAAGCATTTGAGCAATGTGCAGGATTTTTGAGAGTTGTTGGTGGCGAGAATGTGTTTGATAACACAGGCGTTCACCCTGAAAGTTACGCAGTTGCTGAAAGTTTGTTGAAATACTTTGGCTTGACTGAAAGTGATATCGGCACAGACAAGGTTACAAGACTTCCTGAACTTCTTGAAACTAAAGGAGTTTCCAAGGTCGCAAGCGAGCTAAATATTGGCGAGCCAACGCTTGTCGATATTGCAAAAGAACTTGCAAAACCGGGAAGAGATATTCGTGATGAGCTTCCAAAACCAATGCTAAAAAGTGAACTTCTTGGCATTGAAAACTTGAAGGAAGGAATGGTGATGACAGGTGTTGTTAGAAATGTCGTTGACTTTGGTGTTTTTGTTGACATTTCTGTTCACCAAGATGGTTTAGTTCACATAAGTGAAATAAGCAAAGAATACATTAAACACCCAAGCGAAGCACTTAAAGTTGGTGATGTTGTAAAAGTCAAGGTTATGAGTGTTGACCTTAACAAGAAAAGGATACAACTGACAATTAAGGGTGCGGAAGAAGATGAGATTAATGTTTAATTAAGTTATAATTTTTTAAATTTAACAAAATTTTTGTTATATCACTTGAAATATGAAAATTTTTGTGCTATTATACTAGCACGAAATCCTTGCTTTGATTTGAAAGTCAAAGCCGATTTAGTCCAAAGGGAGGTAGAAAAGTATGCAAAAGTATGAAATGTTGTACATTATTGCTGGAGAACTTGCAGATGACCAAAAGGAAGCTGTTATGCAAAAAGTTGAAGCAATAATCACAAAGAATGCTGGTGCTGTTGAAAATGTAGAAAAAATTGGAATGAAGAAATTCGCTTATCCAATTAACTACAAGTCTGAAGGTTTTTATGTTCTAGTTAATTTTAGTTCAGATGTGGAAACTTGTGCTAATAGCATTGGAAAGCAACTAAACATCACAGATGGTGTAGTAAGACACATGATAGTTGCTAAGTAATGTAGGAGAAATTTATTATGAACAAAGTAATTATGGTGGGTAATCTTGTAAGAGACCCAGAACTTACAACAACTGCAAATGGAATCAATGTCTGCAGATTTTCAGTCGCAGTAAACAGAAGATTTGCTAATGCAGAGGGCGAAAGAGATGTTGACTTTTTTAATTGTGTAGCGTGGAGAGCGACAGCTGACTTCGTGTCTAAATATTTTAAAAAAGGAAGCAAAATCGGTTTTGTTGGAAGTTTGCAAAGTAGAAATTACGAAGCACAAGACGGAAGCAAAAGATATGTTACCGAAATTGTTGTTGATGAAGTTGAGTTTGTAACTTCAAAAAATGCAAGCTATGATGATGGCGAGCCAGTTGAGGCTTCAAAGTTCAGTGATTCTGAGCCATCAACAGAAGCAAAAAGTAAAATCGCAAAATTTGAACCTATCGATGATGATGATTTACCATTCTAGTCGAAATTGATTAAAATAATGAAAGGAGAAGAATAATGAGACCACAAAAAAACAGTGCTGGCTATGATGACAAAAATGTCAAGAAAGCAAAAAAGCAAGTTAAGAAAGTTTGTGCTTTTTGTCAAGATAAAGTAGAAGCTATTGATTACAAAGATGTAGCTAAATTAAAAAGATATATGACAGAAAAGGGCAAAATCGTTCCAAGAAGAATTTCTGGACTATGTGCTAAGCACCAAAGAGAATTAACAAATGCTATTAAAAGAGCAAGAGTTATGGCTCTTTTACCATACAAGAATGACTAATTATAGTTAGAATAAGGCGACAGTAAATGGCTGTCGCTTTTTATTTTTTATAAGTGTTCTAAAAATGGTGCAAACAACTATTTTTGAGAGGTAATAAAGAATAAGAGCCTAAAATGGTTTTGAGTCAAGACTGGATTTGTGCTACAATAGATTTATGAAAAAAATTGGAGAAGATAGATATGAGAAAGTTCGCAAAAATAAGAGATGAGTTTTTAAAGTATGGGCAAAAACCAGAAGATATTAAAATGCCAGTAAGAGCTACTAAACATTCAGTTTGTTATGATTGCTATTCGCCTATTGACAAAGTGATTATGCCGGGAGAGACTGAAACAATATTTCTAAATGTAAAGGCATATTGCAACCCTGATGAGGGTTTTGCTCTTGCAACTACGTCTGGAATGGGGAAAAGGGAGATGATGGTCTCGCAAGGTCTTGGAATTATCGAAAGCGATTATGCTGACAATGATAACAATGATGGAAATATTGGATTTATGCTTTTTAACCACGGGAAAAATCCATATGAAATTAAGGCTGGGGACAAAATAGGTCATATATATTTCTTCAAATTTTTAACAGTTGATAACGAAGAAGAAATTACAACAGTTAGAACGGGTGGTTTTGGTTCTACAAACAAGAAATAAAAGAGAGAAGTGAGTTATGAAAAAGGTTACAATATATACAGATGGTGCTTGTTCTGGAAACCCGGGAAAGGGTGGCTGGGGTGCTGTGCTTATTTATGGTAAGATTGAAAGAGAAATATCTGGAAGTGAAGAAGAAACAACAAACAACAAAATGGAACTAACTGCTTGTATTGAAGCATTAAAATTATTAAAAGAAGAGTGCGAGGTTGAACTTTATAGTGATAGTGCTTATGTTGTTAACGCTTTCAATGAAAACTGGATTGAGGGCTGGATAGCAAATGATTGGAAAAATTCACAAAAAAAACCAGTTGCAAACAAAGAAATTTGGCAAGAACTCATTTCACTTTGCGAAAAGCATAAAGTTACTTTTAAAAAGGTAAAAGGTCATGCAGGCGATAAATATAACGAAATTTGTGATGCACTTGCAACAGGCAGAAGATAGGTAATAAGCATTTTATAGGATAAAGGTAGGTAGTGTGATTATATGGATATCATTGCGAATATAACAGATGAATTAATGGTATTAAATCAGAAATATATTGAAGAGTCTGATGACAACTATGATTTTTGGAATATGCATATCAAGTATGTGGTAAAAGAGGCTGTGGATTTGGCAAGAAAACACAATGCTGATGTTGAAATTGTTGAACTTGGTGCGTTATTGCATGATATTGCTTTGGTAACAAAGGTTGGAACAAAGAAAGACCATCATACAAATGGAGTTGTTCTTGCAAAAACACTATTGGAAAGATACAATTATCCATTAGAAAAACAAAATAAAGTTTTGGGTTGCGTATTGAATCATAGGTCAAGCAAAAATGCAACCAACATTGAGGAATTATGTGTTGCAGATGCAGACATCATTGCCCATTTCTATAACATTCCAAATGCGTTTGTTATTGGTGTTAAAAAACATAATTTTTCAAAACCAAAAGAATTTATGAATTGGCTCGCTGGAGATTTTGATGATTTAAGTGAAGAAACCAAAATTTCATTCAAGGACAGATATAATGGAATAATGGGAACGTTGTTTGCAGACGAATGGGAAAATATTTAACGAATAAAGTGGAATGTACGAGTATCTCAAGCATTCCACTTTTTTGTTTAAAACAGCCAAATTTGACAAATATGAAAAGTGTGGTATAATAGACTCATAAATTCGTATGGGGGATATTGAATTTATGAAAAAACTGAATATTTTAATTATTTTAATTTTATTGATTGTGCCAGTCGTTTGTGGCTTTGTTTGGGTAGATGATAGTTTGCATTGTGATATACAATACGAACTTAATGGAGGGGAGAATTCGCCTCAAAATCAAACAAGGTATGACAAATCGTCTGGCATTATTTATTTGGAGAATCCTGAAAAAGAAGGCTCGGATTTCTTTGGGTGGTACACCTCTCCAACATTTGAAGAGGATACAAAAGTTACAGAATTTGACCCAGAGACAATGGGTGATGTAACTCTTTATGCTAAGTTTGTTGCCTATGTTGATTATGTTGGAAATACGGTTGTTTCTATAACCGAATATGGAAGAACTAAAAGTGAAATTGCCATTCCAAAATCCTGCGTGAAGATTGGTGATTATGCATTCAAGAATGCAACGAATTTAACAAAGATTACCACAGATGGCTGTGGAAATCTTGAAAAAATTGGAATAGGGAGTTTTTCGGGTTGTACGAGCCTTGAATATTTGGGACTTCCTGCAAGTTTAAAAGAAATAGGGATTATGGCTTTTGATTATGAAACATTAAAAGTCGTTGAAATTTCAAACGCAAACGAAACCTTTGAAATGGTTGATGGCAGTATTGTTAAAATCACGGACAAGACACTTGTCGCATTAGGCTCGAATAAGATTCCAGATGGAATAGAAATAATTGGCGAATATGCTTTGTTTAAAAATGAAGAGATTAAAAGTGTTGTTGTTCCTGCGACTGTGAGAGAAATATTGTCTCACGCATTTGCAAATTGCCACAATCTTGAAACTATCACATTTGAAAATGGTTCAAATTTGCAAATTGTTGGCAAATATGCATTTGGATATTGCTATAAACTGCAAGAAATTAAATTACCAGATACAGTAAAAACTATTTCTGGTGGAGCTTTTGCAAATTGTAAATCTATGAGGACATTTACATTCCCATCAAGCATTGAGATGAAAGTTGTTGAGGGCTCTACATTCTATGGTTGTGAAAACCTAGAGGAAATCACACTTCCAAATTCTGTTACAAAAATTGAAAGAGATGCTTTTGCAAATTGCAAAAGTCTTGAAAGTGTGGTTATTCCAGAAACTGTCAAGGAAATAGATGGAGATTCTTTCAGAGATTGTGTTAATTTAAAGCAGGCTATTTATCTTGGAAGTGGGGAATGGAAGATTAAGCCTTTTATGCAAGCAAGTATGCAAATAGATCAAGATTTAATTTCAAACAAAGAAAGTTTTGCTATGTGCTTAAGGTCAAACTATATTGGTACAAATTACATAGGAAATACTTATGCAAGATTTGAATGGTTTAGGGTTTAAAATAAAAACTTACTTGTGATATTGCATTTAATGACAAACAGCCGAACATAAAAAACCACTAGGTGACTTTTCCTAGTGGTTTTCAATTTTTATATTTGCATAAGATATGAAAATATAATTGCACTTAATTTTAGGCTGTCGTGCTTAAGAGTTCCATCTTCATCGGTTAAAAGGTCTGCCTCAATTAAGTCATAGCCGGCTTTTTTAATATTATCGTGGTCGATTTTAACAAGTTCTTTTTGCTCTTCATTACGATATTTTTCAATGTATTGGCTGTCAAAACTTCCTTTATTTGCAACAACAATGTCAATTGCGCCATCTTCAAGATATTTATTTATGGTTTTGATGTGGTCGTTAACGGTGTAACCATCAGATTCTCCCGGCTGAGTAAATGCATTGCATATATACATTACCTTTGCTTGTGAATTGATTATGGCATTTGATACTTCTTCGCAACAAAGGTTTGGAAGCAAACTTGTAAGCAAACTGCCCGCACTTAGAATTATTAAGTCAGCACTTTTTATAGCACTAATTATTTCTGGGCATATATGAGGCTCTTCTTTGTAGAAAATTCGTTCATATTGTTTGTTTGCTTTTGTTATTTCTTCCTCGCCCTCTATAATTTCACCATCAATTGTTTTTCCGCATAGAGTCAAATAATCTTCAGACAAAGGCAAAACGGTGTGTTTTACGTGTAAAAGTTTAGAAATTTCTTTAATACTCTTTTTTAAAGACTTTGTTTCTTCTAAAAGACAGGTTAAAAGCAGGTTTCCGATAGCATGACCATTAAGGTCGCTTTTTGAGGAAAGCCTGTATTCCATAAAGGTTTTTATGTCATTTGGCAAAGTTGAAAGGTTAGTCAAAACCTTTCTTATGTCTCCTACCGCAGGAATTGCAAATTCTCTTCTTAGTTTTCCTGTGCTTGAACCATTGTCTGAAACGGTTACAACTGCGGTGATTTTAATTGGTAGTGATTTTAGTCCATTTAGTATGTTACTAAGACCAGTCCCGCCACCTAATATAACAACTTTTTTTTGCATAATAATTATCCTCGGCTATTTTTGTATTCGTTTTTTTAATGCTTAGAATTTAAAACATTATATGCTTTTTAACATTCGTTTGATTGTGTGTTTAATTCTATTTCTTTTAATGAAGTGTATTCTGGCAATTGAATGCCCTCTGGCATTGGCTTTGTTGCATATTTGTTTCCATCTCTTTTAATACGCACAATTGCATATGGTTTGTTTTCATATAATCCTGCCAAATCTTTTGGGTTGTCATCAATAAATATGCCTTTTGTATAGTCTAAATCAAGTTGCCATTTTGGAGTGCTGGTTATAATGATGTTGTCAAAAAATGGTACGAGTCCAGACCCATAAACTTTTTGGATTTGATATTCAAGCCCATCTTGGGAAGTATATGTCAACATATATAATTTATTGCCCTTTTCTCTTGCACTCTTTAAAAAGTCCACAGAATCATTATAGACCAAATCTTTTCCATTGTTAATAGCGCCATTAACAGCAGATATTAAATCCTCTGCATTTAGACCATATTGTATTGCAAAGTATTTGCAAAGTTCAAATATATTGTAAATACCATCTCTATTAAACAATTTTTTTTCTTCTAAATACATTTGTTCTGCGTTAAGTTTTGAGTTTTGGCGATTCATTTCTTTGGCTAATGCCTTTAACATTTTTTCAACAAGTCCGCTTGTATTGTATAGCGTGCTATCAAAATCTATATAGTAATTCATAATTCACTCCTTTATTTTCTTTTCTTTACATTATATCACTAATTTCTCTTAAAGTCCACAGATTGGAAAATATTAATGACAGAAATATTAATTGTTATGAATAATTTCACTTTTGTCTTGAAATTTTGAACAATAAGTTGTAAAATAAATTTTGAAAAAAGGAGAGCATAATAATGGTATTTCTAGAAGATATAATGGTTGATTTTGCGAAATCTAAAAACAAAGCGGTTATTGAAAAAAATTCATACATATCAGGAACTGGTAAAAGTGTAGTAACACTTGTGCTACTCGGAAATGAAATTTGGCGATTTATTGGTGGGACAGAAGTGTTGGTTCGTGGTGTTGGAGTGAGGGGTGAGGAAAATTCAAGACCCGCAATGAGTTTTGCTAGAACTAGAGAGTGGAGAGAGTTTTGTATAGGTAAAGTTTATGGAATTCAAAGGGATACTTTAATAAAACAATTTATTGATGATGCGAGAATAGAGTTTTTGTCCAGAGTTGAAGATTTAACCGAAAGTGAAGAGTTATGTAAAAACATAGATAAACTGGGAGATGCAGAATTAAAGCATATCTTATTTTTAGAGGAAAAGAAGGTTGCGGGACATTTAGAAAAAAGCAAAACAGCATTTGACTTTGATACAATAAGGCAAGGTATATTAGTAAATCGAGCATATTATGGCAGAAATCTTAATCAGTGTATGCAAAGATTACTTAAAAATGTTGCAATTGGTGTGAGTGAAGGCGGGGAAGAAGTTTATAATTTCACTCCAGTTCAATATAAACATTTTGAAAGACTGAAGGAAATAATGGAAACAATTGATTTTACTATGAGATATCAAATCTATCGCGCTGACCAAAGGGAAGTTGAAATACAACAAGCACAGCAATAAAATGAACAAAAAGGAGAAAGGAAGTCGAAAATTTCGACTTCCTGTTTTTATGAACTTTTAAAATGAGTCTATATAATTTGAATGAAAATTTTTAGTGTGTTTCTTCTTTTGTTGTGTCTGCTATTACACATTCAGTGGTTAAAAGTGTACCCGCGACACTTGTTGCGTTAATAATTGCCTCTTTTGTAACTTTAGTTGGGTCGATTATTCCACATTCAAACATATTAACAAATTTGTCGTTTTGTGCATCATATCCATAGTTGTCTTTGCAAATTTCTAGACATTTGCTAACAATTACACCGGAATCTTTTCCACAGTTCGCTGAGATTTGTTTTAGTGGGGAAGTGAGTGCGTTCAAAACAATTTCAGCACCTGTTTTTATATCTCCATCAAGCGTAAGAGTGAATGTCTTTAAGTCCTCGTAAACGGAAAGGAGTGCTATTCCGCCTCCTGCAACAATTCCATCAATGGTTGCAGATTTTGTGGCACTTAAGGCATCTTCAATTCTTAGTTTCTTTTCTTTCATTTCAAATTCGGTGGCACTGCCTACTTTTATAATGGCAACACCGCCAGAAAGTTTTGCAAGTCTTTCGCTTGCCTTTTCTTTTTCATATTCGGTTTCAAGCGTTTTGATTTGGTCTCTGATTTGGTTTTTTCGCCTTTCAATATCATTTTTTTCGCCACAGCCCTCAATTATTGTGGTGTATGCTTGGTCAACTATTACCTTTTTTGCACTTCCAAGTGCGCTAAGATTAGAACTAGCAAATGTCATTCCGGTTTCGCTCGAAATTATTGTTGCACCAGTTTGAATTGCAATGTCTTGCATTAATTCTTTTCGCCTGTCGCCAAAGGCTGGGGATTTAACAGCGACACAATTCAATGTGCCTTTTATCTTATTTAAAACAAGTGATGCAAGTGCTTCGCTTTCTATTTCGTCTGCAATTATTAAAAGTTTTCTGCCATCTTTTGCGATTGGCTCAATAATTGGCAAAATTTCATTTAAGTTTGATATTTTTTTATCGGTCATCAAAATCAATGGGTTGTCTAATTCTGCGACCATCTTATTCATATCTGTTGACATATATGGGGATAAGTAACCCCTGTCAAATTGAAAGCCTTGAACTACTTTTAGTTCGGTTGTTGTTCCTGTGCCTTCTTCTAGTGTTATTGCGCCATCTCTGCCGACAGCCTCCATTGCATCTGCGATAAGCTCGCCAATATTGCTATCTCCAGCAGAAATTGTACCAACTTGTTTGATTTCCTCTTTGCTTTCAATCGGTTTAGATATCTTAGAAAGAAACTCGGTTACAAACTCTGTGGCTTTTGTCATTCCCTTTTTAAGTTCAATAGGGTTTGCTCCTGCTACGACATTTTTAATACCCTCTGTTATAAGGGCTTCTGCAAGAACTACTGCTGTGGTTGTTCCATCACCAGCAAGTTCATTTGTTTTAATACTTACTTCTTTTATAACATCTGCACCAATGTTTTCAATTGGGTCATCAAGCTCGACTTCTTTCGCAATTGTTACCCCATCATTTGTTGTAAGTGGATTTGCAAATTTTCTGCCAATAATTACATTTCTGCCTTTTGGTCCAAGTGTAACTTTTACCGCTTTAGATAATTTTTTGATGCCAGATAAAATCTTGCTTCTGGCATCTTCTGAATATTCAATTTGTTTACTCATAGATTACTCCTTGTCATTTTTTATTATTTTTGCAAGAATGTCGTTTTGTCGAATGATGATAACTTCTCTGTTTTCAAATTTGAAAACGCTTCCTGCGTATTTGCTGTAAAGGATAATGTCGTTTACAGCAACTTGCATTTCAATCTGCTTTCCATCACTGTTAAAGCCATCACCAACAGCAATAACCTTTGCCATAAGGGGTTGTTCTTCGCTGGTCATTGGGATTACAAGCCCTGCAACTGTTTGCGCTGGTTCCTCCTTGATCTTCTCCAAAACAACTCTGTCAAAAAGTGGTTGAATTTTCATTTTTTATTTCCTCCATTTAATAAAATTAATCACAACAAATTTTAACTTTTCATAAAATATCTTGAAAGCTAAATTTTAGCAAAAAGTTTCTTTTGTTGTCGATTTCAAGGCACATTATATTGATGATTTTTAAAAAATCAAAAATTTGTGTCAAAAATGTTAAAAAAGTTTTTTGACAAGCGAAATTTTGTGTGTTATTATATTTGTATAATAAATCTTAGGAGGAATCTTTATGAAGAAATTTTTAAGCATTATGCTTGCAGTTGCCTTTATTATTCCTTGTGCTGTATTATTTACAGGCTGTGGAGTAAAGGGTACTTATGAAGTTGAAAGTGTAAGTATTGCAGGAGTTGATATTACCACAAGAGAAAGTTTTGAAGAAAAGTATGGCAAAGATTTTGATTATGAAAATGCGAACATAATTGAAAAGGGAATTGCTGTTACTGCTGCAACAGTTTATTGCACAACAGTTGAATTAAAATCAGACGGCAAAGTTGTTTATGGCTTTGATGCTCCAAAGTGGTGGCCAAAAGATGAAAAGGTTGAGGAAGAAACAACTGAACTTACTTGGAAAACTGAAGAAGATGGCTCAATCGGCTTCTATATCGGTGAAACTAAGACTGGCGACGCAGAATACAAAGATGGAAAAATCACCATTGGCGGAGTTGTATACAAAAAGGCTGGTTTATTCTAAAATGATTTAAAAGAACGCAAAATTTGCGTTCTTTTTTTGTTTTTAATAGTTTTTTAGTTGGAGCAAATAATATTGTTATGTTAAAATAATGTTAACAATAGGATAAAAGGGAGCAGGGCTTATATTATGGGACTTTTTAATTGGATAATGAAAGGCATTGGCTTTGAAGATGAGGAAGAAGAGGTTGATGATTTTGAAGTTAGTGAAAGAGCAATCTCACGAAAAGAAAAGAAAGCAATGAAGAAGGATAAAAAGAGAAATAAGAAAAAATTTAAAGGTTATGATGATAGTTTTAACATTATGACAGATGGTCCCGTGCAAACTTTTTCAAATCCAAATTCTTTTGCTATGAACAGAGACCAATTTAACACCGTTAAGCCAGACCAGTATGACAGTATGGGGGCGACAGGTTACACACAAACATTCAATCCTTATGGCTCATATAACCAAAAGAATTTTGTGTTTTTTACCCCAAAGTGCTATGATGACATTAAAAAGTTGATTGAATATCTAAGACAGACAGAGCCATCTATTTTAAATCTTGATAATATTTCAGATGATGAGGCTCAAAGAATACTAGATTTCGTAAGCGGTGGGGTGTGTGCGCTTAACGGAAGCATACAAAGAATTAAGGGAAATATATTCCTAATCGCACCAGAGGGATTTAATATTAAAATAAGCAAAGAGCAACTTCAGTAATAAAATCCTAAAAGTAAGGAATAATTTGTTGATTTTTCAACTAGAATATAGTATTATGTTAATATAAAATATATGTGGAGGGTTTATATAATGGCAAAGAAAAAAGGCTCATCAAAAGACTATTTTGGACTAGGATATTTAGTAAGTGTTATTCTTGCAATTATTCCAGTTACATCTTGGATACTTGGAGCATTAACAAGATTCCAAGAAGGCAAAATTGTTGCGGGATTAATCAGATTAATCTTTGGTTGGAATATTGTTTGGATTTTAGACCTTGTATTTATGATTCTAAACAAGAAAATTTTCAGATTACTTAATATTTAATCAAAAAACTAATTATAACCACGGGTTTTGCCTGTGGTTATTTTTGTTTATTTGTATTATTAAGTTAATTTATACTTGAAAGTTAATAATAGTTGTGATAAAATTTAGAATATCAAAATTTAAAAGGACAATAAAATTATGAATGAGTACAATTTTAGAGAAGTTGAAAAGAAATGGCAAGACAGGTGGGCAGAATCGAAGTGCTTTGCGGCGGTTGATTTTCATCCAACAAAGCCAAAATATTATATGCTTTATGAATTTCCTAATGTAAGCGGAAATCTTCATATGGGGCATTTAAAGGGAACGGTCCCATCTGATTCTCTTGCAAGATATAAAAGATTCTGTGGATACAATGTATTATTCCCAATTGGCGGAGATGCCTTTGGGCTTCCTGCTGAAAATGCGGCTATAAAGTATGGTACAAATCCTCGTAAGTTCGTTGCTGATGGGTTCAAAAAGATAACTGACCAATTTTCTTTGCTTGGACTTTCTTTTGATAAAGACAGGTCGTTCTGTACTAGTGATGAAGATTATTACAAGTGGACACAATGGATTTTTATGCAACTTTATAATCACGGAAAGGCTTATAAAGAGTATGGCACAGTAAACTTCTGTCCAAACTGCAAGACTGTTTTATCAAATGAGGATAGTCAAGGCGGAAGATGTGATAGATGTAATGGCTTAGTTCAACAAGTTGAAAGGTCTGTTTGGTTCTTGAAGATGAAAGAATATTCAGAGCAATTGCTTGGTAATGTTGAAAGAATTCAAATGAATGAAAATCTTAAAGAGCAACAAAGAAACTGGATTGGTAGAAGTGAGGGTATGCAAGTTAAGTTTGCATTATTTGACTTGCAAGACAAACAAATTGGCGAAATTGAAATTTATACAACTTGCATAGAAACAATCTATGGTGTTACATTTATGACGCTTGCCCCAGAAAATGGCTTACTTGATAAGATTAAGTCAAGCATTACCAACTTTAATGAAATTGAGGCATACAGAGAAAAAACAGCACTTCGTTCTGAGTTTGACAGAATGAGTGATAACAAAGAAAAGACTGGTTGCAAGGTTCAAGGAATATATGCAATCAATCCTCTAAATAATGAAAAAGTTGAAGTGTTTATTGGGGACTTTGTTCTTGCAGGGTATGGTACTGGTGCGGTTATGGCAGTTCCAACACATGACCAAAGAGACTACGACTTTGCAAAAGCATTTAATATTCCTATGAAACAAGTTATCGAGGGTGATTGTTCAGCTTCTGCTGTTGAAAAGCAAACATATTTGCCTCTTGACAGTAAACTTATGAATAGTGAAGAGTTTACCGGTCTTACTGTAAGTGAAGCAAAGAAAGCAATCAGTGAAAAACTAATTAAAATGGGTGCTGGTCATAAGCAAGTTAACTATAAGATGAAAGACTGGCCATTTAACAGACAAAGATACTGGGGAGAGCCTTTCCCAATCGTTTATTGTGATAAGTGCGGAACAGTGTGTTTAGAAGAAAAAGATTTACCACTAGTTCTTCCAGAGACAGACGACTATCTTCCAAATGATACTGGTGATTCCCCTCTTGTTAAAATTACCGATTGGGTAAATTGCACTTGTCCAAAGTGTGGCGGAAAAGCAAGGCGTGAAACTGATACAATGCCAAACTGGGCTGGCTCTAGTTGGTATTGGCTAAGATATTGCGACCCACACAATGATAAGGCTATCGCAGACTATGACAAACTTAAATATTGGGGAAGTGTTGATTGCTATACTGGTGGTACAGAACATATTACAAGACACGTGCTATATGCATTCTTCTGGCAAAATTTCCTATACGAAATTGGTGTTGTTCCAACTCGCGACCCATTTGCAAGAAAGATGGGTAGTGGTCTTATCCTTGATGACCAAGGCAAGAAATTAAGTAAGAGTAGTGCAAATGGTGTTCCTGCAATTGATGTTTTAACACAGTATGGTGCTGATGTAACTCGTTTACACGTACATTTCCTTGGCGGATATGAGGACAATACACCTTGGACATTTGATGGTATTAATGGAATTATGAACTTTGTAAACAGAGTTTGGGGTTTAATGGATATTGTTAAGGGTGAAGAGGTTAGCAAAGAACATATTTACGACTTAAACAGAACAATAAAGAAAGTTGGTGAAGATTTAGAAGATCTTAAATTAAATACAGTGATTTCTGCACTTATGACATTCTTGAAGAAGGTAAGAGAAGATGGTTTTATTACAAAAGAAGAATTAAGACAATTCTTAATCTTATTAAATCCGGTTGCTCCACATATTACAAGCGAAATGTATGAGATTGTATTTGGAAAGGATATCATTGAGGATAGTTGGCCACATTATGATGAAAAATATTTGGTTGAAGATGAAGTTAAAGTTCCAATACAAATAAATGGAAAACTTCGTGGTGTCGTTGATGCAAATAAAGAAGCTACAAAAGAAGAAATTTTTGAAATTGCAAAGGCTTCACCAGAAATTGCAAAATATTTAACAGCAGAGCCAAAGAAGATAATCTATATTGCAGGAAAAATATTTAATATAGTTGTCTAAAAATATGGGTTTTAACAAGTTTTTAGCAACTTGTTTAAAACCTGCTTTAAAAGGAAAAACAATGGAAGATATTTTAATTAAAAGAAAGGAAGAATTTATTGGGATTCTTCGTGAAAAGGTAAAAAGAGAAGGCTTAGAGGATTTG
>JAZNEY010000007.1:0-11990 GCA_045588795.1 Clostridia bacterium
ATGCTTTTGCAGGTGGTAAAGTTTTATCTTGGGAGAATTATTTATATCTTGAACCAAGTATATTTACAAAATTGTCAATAATTCTGATTGTCGCACTTTTTATCTATGGAATTTTCAAAATTATCAAAGAAAAAAGATATGTTTATTTGCCATTAATCCTTGCATTTGTTTTTGAGTATTTGTTGCACAGTGTATATGGAACACATACAGTTATTCTTTATTTATTGCATGCAATATTCGTAATTCCAATGGTTATTGCTGTTGCAATTAGCGGGGACACCAAGATAGACAAATATGTTAGATATGCATTTATAGGATTGCTTGTGATTTCATTTATGCAATCAATATTTAATGTATTTACAATGTTCACTTATATTTTAAGAGATTATGGTCTATCTGGACTACCAGTTGTTGTAAACAATATAAGATTTATAATTTTTGTTCCACTAGTTTTAATCCTTGTGCAATTATCCTTTGCATTCTTCAACTATTTACGAAGAAAAGATGGTCAGATTAAGATAAAAACAGAAAAACCAAATATTTGGGTTTCTGTTGTTGCACTTATAATGGTTGCTATGCTTTTTGTTTGCTCAATCTTAACAATCATAGCGGAAAAGAAACAGTGGGAAATTGACAATGCACCACCAACACGAATTTTAATGGGTATAGGACAAAGAAAGAAACACTATATTCAAAAAGAGGGCGAGAGATATGTGTTTTACAGTTACGACATAGAATCAAAGACCTCAACTGCAATAATTTCTGATATCTTTGATATAGAATTTGATGTATCAGATGATTATGTTATAGAGTGTGTTTTTGAAGATGAAAGTGTTGCTTACATAAAGGAAACAGAAGATTGTTTGTGCTATGAGATGAATGGTCAAGTCAATGTTCTTGATGGCACTGATGTGGTAATACCGGAATTTGAGGAAATGGCACACCAAAAATATATGAAATACTTATTCTATGAGACAATGGTGAATTGTATTGATGGTGGTTTCTGTCTTAACTATATAGATGCACCACAAAAATTTTCAGACATTGATGGAATTATGGGTATGGTGCTTGAAAAGACAAACAATACAAACCAACTTTTGCAAGATTATGATATTGATAATATTGGCTCGTATGGACAAACATTGTATCTACTATCACTTAACTCGGGAGCAAGTCAAACCGCAATTGATGAATTAGTTCAAAAAGCAGAGCAAGAGACCGAAGATGGTTTGGTTCGTGGCTCTGTATATGAAACAGTATGGCTTAGATATGCACTAGACAAACTTGAAATAGATGCCGACTGGTGTGTAGTTCCAGATGAACATAGTACAGAAAAAGAATTGTGTTGGTTCTACGAGTCAAAGAGTGCAGAGATGTATGATGGAAATGTGGGAAATGTTCAAGTAAGACTTTTTAACTTTGACAAAAATTGGTACCCACACATTGACATAACAAAACTACACTATTATGGAAAGATTGTACAGATTCCTGCAAAATTAAAATATCCAATATCTTTTGAGTATAGTGATGTGCTTGCACCAGGGCTTGGTAATAAGTTAGTGTTGTCATCAAGAATGTCCGCAGAACTATTATTATACTTAATGGATTATAGTACTTATTCAGCATAGATTAAAAGCACCAGTAAATGACACTGGTGCTTTTATATTTCGACATAAAAGTAGAATAATATCAAAATAAACCAATCTCCTTTTGCAGACAATATAAGAAAAGAAAGGAGTTTGTTTTATGAGAAAATTTTTAAAAATATTTGTTATAATGCTGGCTGTATCATTAACTATGTTTTTGCCAGTTTCGAAAGAACTTGTCTTTTGCTGTAAATCAATTAGCCGGGAAGTGGTGGTTGCAAGCGAGGTTGATGGAGGTATAAAATCAACGCTTGGTCTTACAGCAAAGTCAAGTATTTTAATGGAGGCAAACACTAAAAAGGTGATTTATGGTGATAGTGAGCACACAAAACTGGCTCCTGCAAGTATGACAAAAGTGATGACAATGATTCTTGTAATGGAAGATATCTTGTCTGGAAAGATTGCTCTTGATGACAGAGTTTTAATAAGCGAGTATTCTGCAAGTCAAGAGGGCTCAGAGTGTTTTCTTGATGCTGGCGAAAGTTATATGCTGTTAGACTTATTGAAAGCGGTAGCTGTTGCAAGTGCAAATGATGCTTGTGTAGCACTTGCGGAGGCCTGTTCGGGAGATGAAAAACTTTTTGTTAAAAGAATGAATGAAAAAGCCAGCGAACTTGGAATGAAAAATACACATTATGTAAATTGCACAGGTCTTGATGAAGTTGGACACGAAAGCACTGCATATGATTTATGTCTTGCATTAAACGAGCTATCAAAGTACGATATAATATCTGAACTTGAAAAGACTTGGGTTTATGACCTTGAACACAAAGGTGGCAGAGTAACAAATCTTACAAATACAAACAGGCTTATAAGAAACAATCCTGACTGCCATATGGCAAAGACAGGACACACAGATAATGCGGGATATTGTATTGTTGTATATGGAAAACGAGATAATACAAATATGATAGCGTGTGTTATGGGAGTCGCTGAAAGTTCAACAAGATTTGAAGAGGCAACAAAATTATTGAACTACGGTTTTACTAACTTTGAGAGTATGAAACTTGTTGACAAATGTAACTACGCAGGAGAAGTAAAAGTTGATGGTGGCAAGAAAGAATTTATTCAATATTTTCCAGAAGAAGATATATATGGCTTTAAGAAGAAAGGAGAGGAGGCTAGCACAAAAGTCAACTATATTAAGCAAGTTGAGGTTATAAAAGCCCCTATAACCGAAAGTACAACTGTTGGAATTGTTGAAGTATATATGGGTGAAGAAAAGGTTGGTGAAACGAAATTAATTACACAAGAATTGGTTGAAGAGAAAGGTGTAAAAGATATAATGCAAGAACTAATAGCATAATAAATTTATTATAGGCAACATTTACAAGATAAGTGTTGTCTATAATTTTTTGTATGCTCCAAATAATTTGACACCACCAATAAATATATATATAATATAAGTTAGAATTAAATTAGGAGAGATATTGATGCTAATCAGTTTGTTTCAAGCACAACTACCGTTTTTTCAATTCTTCGCAATATTACTTGCATATCTTGGGGTACTATTAATCAGTTTTTCAGCACACGAATTTGCACACGCATTTACTGCATATAAAAACGGGGACCCAACTGCAAAACTTATGGGCAGAATGACACTAAACCCATTTGCTCATATCAACATTTATGGGTTTATTTGCTTAATAATTTTTGGCTTTGGTTGGGCAGACCCAGTACCGGTAAATGAGTATTATTACAGAAGAGGCAAAAAAAGTATGTTCGCTGTTGCCATCTCTGGAATTTTAGCAAACATAACCCTTGCACTTATATTCACCTTTATTTATGCACTCATTGGAACGGTATCGCCAACAGCTTTTTCGGGTGCAACATTTTGGTCAACTTGGCTTAGTTACTTTTTGATTTATGGCGTTGAAATTAATATTTGTTTAGCATTTTTCAATTTATTACCATTTTTTCCACTTGATGGAAGCAAGATTTTGGAACTTATACTCAAACCAAACAACAGGTTTTTGCAGTTTATGGAAAAGTATTCGACTCTAATTCTATTAATGTTGTTGTGCTTTGGTGTAATTAATTTTATATTGCAATATGTTCTATATTTTATGGAAGTCGGAATGCTTACAATGTGGACAAGTTTATTTAGTTTATTTGATTAAAAATTTTTCAAAGGAAGATATATGGAAAGTATAAAAGTCGCAAGTGCAGAGGAACTTGAAGCACTTGGAATTGAAGAATCGGAAGAAGAACTTGACAGTGGGGTAAAATTCAAACTTGATAAGTTTGAGGGACCGCTTGACCTCTTGTTGCATTTGATAAAAGATGCAAAGATTGACATTAAAGATATTTTTATTTCAACTATAACAGAGCAATTTTTGGAATACATTAATGAATTTAAAGAAATGCCGGTTGATAAAGTTGGTGATTTCATTGAAATGGCTGCAACGCTAATTGAAATCAAGTCAAAGAAATTATTGCCTCCACCTCCAAAAGATGATGATGAAGAAGAGGAGGACCCAGAAAAGAAACTTATAAGGCAACTTGAAGAGTACAAACTTTTCAAAGAGCAATCTCAACTTTTAAGCGACATTGAAAATGTTGGCAGTTTGTATAAAGAGCCAGAGCCTCTTGCAAATGGATACAGATATGAATTAAAAGATTTCAGTTTCGACAAACTTCTTGATGCTTTTGCTTTGATAATGCACAAAGTTCAAGAAAGGGCGGAAATTCCAGAGGCGAAACAAATCGAAAAAGACAGGTTTACGGTTGCACAAAAAATGGCAGACATAAAAGACAGGTTATTGCAGTCGGATAAGATAATGTTTTCAGAACTTTATATGGACGATTACAGCAAAAGCGAAGTGATAAACACATTTTTAGCACTACTTGAGCTTTTAAAGACACAACTTATAAAGGTTGTTCAAGATGACTTGTTCAGCGAAATTTGCATAGAGAAGAACAATGAACCAATTTAATAACAATAAAGAGGAAAATTTTAATGGAGAATATCGAAAAACTCGCCCAAGTGATTGAGGGGATTTTGTTTGTTTCAGGTGAGGCGGTAAGTGTTACCGACATAATGAGCAAACTGGAAATAAACGAAGAACAATTGAATGAGGCGATTGAGACACTTGAATTTAAGTATAACGAGCCAAGTGGTATAATTTTAAAGCAATTCAACAGAAAACTGCAATTTGCAACAAACCCAAACTATGTTGAAAATATTTCGCTTGTTTTAAACCCTATCAGGGAAAGAGCGCTGAGCAGGGCAACAATAGAGACCTTGTCAATAATTGCCTACAAACAGCCAATTACAAGGCTAGAAATTGAAGAGATAAGGGGTGTTTCATCTGACTATGCGGTAAGTGTGCTTATGGAGCATAAACTTATTGAGATTGTTGGGAAAAAAGATGTTGTTGGAAAGCCGGTAATGTTTGGAACGACAGACAATTTCTTGAAAAGGTTTAATCTTGGAAGTATTGAAGAATTGCCGAACAAAGAGGACTTACTTTCAAGAATTAAGACAATTCGAGATGGGGACAGAGACCAATCACTTTACAGGCAATTTGATATAAGTGATGAAGAGATTGTCCCAGAAGCAGTAAAAGAAAAACAAGAGGCATTAGCCTCAATAGAAATGTCAAATTCTATACAGGGCGATATAGTAAAAACTGATATTTCAGATGGCGAAGATTTCGTATAGAAAGCAATTAATTATATAAGAATAAAAATATTAAAAAGAACAACACTATCAATATGAAGATAGTGTTGTTTATTTTTGTTGGTTTATTATTGATATTTTTGTTGTTGCTTTTCCCTCTAAAACTTGCAGGGAAATTTGTTCTTGATACAGAAAGCAAGAGTTTATATTATTCGCTCAAAGGTGGAGGTCTCAATCTTTCAGCGGGCAAAATTTATTTGCTTGAAAATTTTTCGTTTAGCCTAATAAATAATAGTATATTCTTTATGAATATAAAGCAACCTAATATTGACAAGAATGTTTTAATGGCAGAATTGTTTAAAAGAATTAAGATAAAAAGGGTTTTGTTATATACAGATGCTGGAATTCAAAGTGATGCATTTTTAACTTCAATGGTAATAGGCTCAATGAATGTTATATTCGAAAGTTTGTCGCTTGGAGCAAAAAGTAAAGGCATAGAATACGAAGTTCATAGCGAGCCAATTTATGATGATTCAAATCTAAATATTGCAGGAGAAATGACGCTTTCGATATCATTTTTGAAACTTATAACTGCATTAATCATATCAAATCATAAAAGCAAAGAAACGAAAGGAGAAGAAAAATATGTTTAAGAAAGAAGAAAAAGAAGAACAAACAAAGGTTTTCAGAGAGCCAATCAAGGATTTAATATCGCAAGCAATTAAAGAGATAAAAGGAATGATAGACAGTGATGTGGTTGTGGGAAAGGAAATACGCACCGCAGATGATAGAGTTATCGTTCCAATAAGCAGGGTTAGTGTTGGGTTTGTTGCAGGCGGGGGAGAGTACAAGGCGACAACTATCGAGGACAAGTCTCCATATGCTGGCGGTAGTGGTGCAGGATTTTCAATTATTCCAATGGGACTTGTGGTGATTAACAAAGATGATGTAAAGATGATAAAGGTAACTCAAGCCGAGCCTCTAATGAAATTAATTGATGTTTTGCCAGATGTTGTAAAAAATATAAAAGAAAAAGCAACAAAAAAGGATTAATAAAATGATGATGTATAGTGAGGCTGAAAGGCTACAAAATAAAAAGATGGGTCAAAGCGACATATTTTATGAAAACAATTTTGGTTTAATGCGTTCACCAGATGATGGCATAAAAAGGGGTATGTACGACTATGAAAAAAAGCGTAGACCACAAAGTGAAAGCAATGGCGAAGAACATATAGATGGAAAGACTACAATAGTAACAACAAAAAAGCACATTAACTTATTTGCACTAAGTTTTTGTGTAGTGGTTGTATTATTGCTTGCGATAGTTGCGGGTGTTACACTTTCTTCTGTTGGCAACTATACAACATTTTACAGATTTTATGGAAACGCTTTAGCGAGCGAGAAAAAGCCATATGCCTCAATGGTTGTAATAGAGCCTAAAAGTCAAAGAGTGTTAAATGCATATGAAGAAAATAAAAGACTTCCGATGGCAAGCACGACAAAAATTATGACAGCAATTCTTGTGCTTGAAAATGTAGATGACCTAAATATGGTTGTGCCTATGCCAAGAGAGTCTGCTGGGATTGAGGGTACAAGTATTTATCTAAGAGCTGGCGAAAGCCTTTCAATTAAAGATTTACTTTATGGGCTTATCCTTGCATCTGGTAATGATTGTGCGACAGCACTTGCAATTCTTTGTGCAGGAAACGAAGAGGCTTTTGTGTCTATGATGAATGAAAAGGCTTGCGAACTTGGACTTCAAAACACACATTTTTGTAATCCTCACGGATTGCATAATGATAATCACTATACAACTACGCTAGACCTTGCAAAAATTACAGCATACGCTCTTCAAAATGAAGAATTTGTAAAACTTGTATCAACCAAAAGACATACAATAGAAAAGACAAAAGAAACAGATACAAGATATTTAAAGAACAAACAAAAACTTTTATTTGATGAAGAACTAAATGCCGGAGAATTACAAATAACAGGGGTTAAAAGCGGGTTTACACCAGAGGCTGGAAGATGTCTTGTAACAAGTGCATATAAAGGTGATATGGAAGCGGTTTGTGTTGTCTTTAACTGCCCGGAAATGTTTGATATAAGCGAAGATTTGATTTTAAAGGCCTTTGATGAATATAACTACGCTACAATCACCGAGCCTTATGTGTATCTGTCGAACTTACCAGTTTTAAATGGAGAGCACGAAACCATTAATGTATATGCAGAATATGGATTTTCATATCCAGTTCAAAAAAATGGTGCGGATATTGTAAAAGTTGAGGTATTGCCAAATGAGACAATCGAGGCTCCAATAGAAGAGGGGCAAATAGTTGGTGAAATTAAAGTGTATGTAAATAATGAAGAGATGTTTGTTTCGCCAATTCATTCTATGGAAAGCGTAAAAAGCACAAAGGTGCAAGATATTACAAAGGAAATTATACAAAATTTTATATAAAGAAAAATCACATATCCACAAAAAGTAATGGATATGTGATTTTTTAAAAGTTTATTAACAAATGCAAGCACTTTCTCCAGAAGAGTTGTCCTCACCAGTTGAAACAATGCAAAATTTTCCATTTGTATCTTTTTTGACAGAAACAGAAAGTTTTGAAAGCTCTTGAATTTTCCTGTTGTTTCTTGAATTTCTCTTGTGTGATAGAGAGCCAATAAAGAAAGTTTTGCCAGGCTTTATAAAGTTTAGTGATTCAGTAGATGGTTCACGAACTAAGAAGTTGATGATATCATTTTCAACATCTCTTCCAATAGGAGACAATGCAGAGAACTGAATTGCAAGTTCTTGAACTTCTCCTTGTGCGTTTTTGTTAAAGAAAAGTGAAAGCGTTCCACACTTGCCGAAAAGTGAAGCGCCAGAAAGTTCAATCATATTTGAGGTTTGTACAAGTTCATCAGCGTGTGTTTGCACAGATGCATCAGCGGTGCCGATAAGTTCCTCTATTTTTGCAAAATCCAATGGATTTGCAAGAGAACGCATTGCGTTAAGTGATTGACATAGTTTTGTTGAATATTTCATTTTTAATTTTCCTCCATAATTTTCTAAAAATTTTTATTGTTTATAATATGTTTACTAGTGGTTTTTTAGCACAAAAAAAACGATAGTGGTTTAACACTACCGTTAGTTTAAAGACTATAATATCAAAAGCAATTGAATTATAAAAGTCGAATAATATCAATATATGACTTGTTTTGAAAGTTTGTTACATAAGTGCGTATTTTGGGTCAAATGGTTTAGTCGTTCCTCTTGGAAGTCCGCCAAGGCGGAGCATACCAATTTGTGTTCTTTTAAGGAATACAACATTTTTACCAATACTTTCAAACATTCTTCGAATTTCTCTGTTTTTACCTTCTTGTATTACAATTTCAAGTTTTGTCTTATCATCAGTTTCTTCTAGGACCTTGATAATTGCAGGCGCTGTTTTAATGTTGTCATCTAAAATAACACCTCTTGAAAGTTTTAAAACTTCTGCTTTGGTTATAGTTCCTTCAATTTTAACTATATAGTGTTTTCGAATTTTTGAGGCAGGACTTGTAATTTCTTTTGCAAAGTCTCCATCATTAGTGAAGAGCAAAAGTCCCTCGCTGTCATAGTCAAGTCTGCCAACAGGTTTTACAAATGGTCTGTATTTTTCAGGAATGAAGTCCATAACGGTTTTTCTTCCCTTATCATCTGAAAGAGTTGTAACACAGCCCTTTGGTTTATACAGCATTAAATAAATGTAGTTGGAGGTATATTGAACTCTTTTCCCATCAAGAAAAACTCTGTCGTTGTTTTCATCAACATCAACAGCCAATTCTTTTATAACCTTTCCATTTACAGATATTCTGCCTGCAAGAATAAACTCTTCGGCTTTTCTTCTGCTTGCCACACCACAAGTAGATAAAAATTTATTTATTCTCATAAACCTTTTCTCCCAGAGATAGTAGGGAGTATTATATAATATTTTTTTTAAAATTGCAATATATTATATAAAAATATTCAACAAATGTGTATTCTCTTGATAAAATTTTATAAATATGATAGACTTAAAGTATGAAAAAAGTTATGAAGAGTATATTAAATGGTTTTGAAAAAGTTTTGGAGTTAATAATAGCATTAGTTGCAATGGTGCTTTTTATACTTGCATTTATTCCACTAAGGCTTATATTCCCAACAAAGATTATCGGCAGGAAGAATTTAAGAAAGGTTAAGGGCGGAAAGATTGTTGCATCAAACCACTTTTCTAATCTTGACATAGTTCTTTTGATTGCATATTTTTATCCAATAACTTTTGCAAGGAAAATACTTGCGAAAATTGAACTTGGGAAGATATGGATATCAAAAGTTGTGTTTAAGGGAGTTGGTGCGATTTTCATTGACAGGTCAAGGGTTGACATAAAGGCAATGAAAGAAACAGTCAAATATCTTCAAAAGGGCAAAACAATAATAATGTTCCCTGAGGGCACAAGAAATAAAGAAGGTGAAGAAGATACAAAGGATTTGAAGAGTGGAGTTATATATTTTGCTCAAAAGGCAGATGCTACAATTGTTCCACTTATTATCTTGCACAGACCAAAAGCGTTCAGAAGAAACACAATAATAATTCAAGAGGGCTATAAAATAGACAAGACTCAAAAATGCAATACCGAAGAAGAAGTTAAAAGGTTAACAGAAGTATTCAGCAATACAAGAGAGAAATATTCAGTAAAGGTGGAGGAATAAAGAATGGAGAATTTTTTAGTAATAACAACGGAAACAATTTCGACAATAATGTATGTGCTTGTATTTTTACTTTTGATTGGAAATATTTTGTTTTTGATTTTATTCATTGCAAGTGCATCAAGATGTTCAGAACTTGAAAAAGAACTTTCAACAAGAACAAGAGAGAAAATTGCATCAACAGAGTACGATAAGAACGCCGACCAGCCAATTGGGTCAAGAATGGAAGATAAAGAATACCAAAAGTATGTAATAAAGGAAAGCAAAGAGGGTTTTGCCATACACGAGAAAGAGACAGGAGAAGTATTGTCTGTATCAAAGACAAAGGAAGAGGCAAAAGAGATAATAAAGGGATTGTCTCGAAAAAATTAAAGGGTAAGAATTAATGGATAATTTAGATAGAACCACTCAAAAGCATATACAAGTTTATTTTGAGACCGGCGAAGAATTTGTTATTGAGGGAATGAAAGATTTTAATGCGTTCAAGGTTAAGGGCAATCAAGTAGTTCAAGATGGCGTAGACAAAGATGGAATAAAAAGATATAATCATCAATTATGTATAGATGGCAATAAAAGTTCAAAGGCATATATGCTTTTAAAAGATAAAAATGGACTACAATATCTTATGAGGCACACACTTACATACCTTGAAAAGGAAAACAGATATTCATCAGTTTGTAGGTGCTATGACCTAATGAACGAAAGCGAAATTGAAAGGCTTGAAATATATTGTCAGAGAAAGGGTATAGAAAGTCCAAGAACTGAGCCAATAGTAATAAATTACAAAGGAAAACCGGTTAATGAATTTGGACAACTTTGGCTTGTAATGACACACGGAACATTTACTGCTCACAGAGCAAGAAAGTTAGATGTTCCATCAGACCTAAATATGCCATTTGCGGGCATTGATGCAGATGCATATTTATCATTCTTTTCTACCTTTAGTCATTCGTATGATAGAGGGCTTGGCAAAAACACAATGGCAAGAGTTGAAGAGATTACAGCAAGACTGCACGAGGGAGTGCCAAGTATAAAGTTTGTTGGCGAGATGACTCCGCTAGATTTTGGGCAAAAGTTTAAGAGAAAAGAGGGCGATACGCATAAAGTTATGTATGATGAATATGGAATGCTCCGAGAAGATGACTGTTATTGTGCGATAGCAACTGTATATCAAAAACTTGGGTTTAAAGTACAGACATTTTCAGACCTCACAAGTAAAAAGTCGCATAGTTCGATTGGTTTAAAAATTCGTGCGACACTTCTTTCAAAGGAACTAAAACCAAATGAGGTATTAAAAACTTCTACACTGCCAAAGCATTTTGCAAACCCTATAGATTATGAAAATTATGATGAAATGTAAAAACAAAAGCATATTACGAAAAATGTAATATGTTTTTATTGTACAATTTGTGGATTAAAGCAAGCAATAAGCAAAGTTTAATGTAAAGACATACATAAGCCAAAGAGTCCAAATAGTGATAAATATGCCCGCACTAATAGATGAGTTATAATACCTGTATGTCGTATAGATGGACACTGCAATTACAAGACCAAGTATAATTGCTCCAAAGATTGGAAGTTGAAGAGCAAATGTAAACAATGGATATAATAAAAATAGGATAAGCATTATAGCAAGAGATATAAAATTCTCTTGTATCTCCTTTGCTGGTCGACCGGTGTCGTATTTACTAAACCACATAAGGTAAGTGCCAAGTCCAAGAAAGCACAAAGCAATTAAAGTGATATAGCATAATATATTGGCTGAGAGGAAAAAGGTTGGCTCACCATTAACATTAAAATCAAAGAACTTACTAGCAGAGAAAAGATAGCATAGGAATGCAAAGATTACAGAACTTAAAAGAAAGACAAACAGATAAAATAGGGCGGTTTTGACATCAATATTTTTTTCTTTGTCATATGTTGCGGATTGATAATTGTACATAATAAACTCTCCAAATATAATAAACCAATTGTTGACTTAGTTGTCATTTTTTATTCAATC
>JAZNEY010000008.1:0-9510 GCA_045588795.1 Clostridia bacterium
GAAATTAATTGCATTAAGAGGGAATAATATGTTAAAATAACTAGTACAAGTAGGAGAGTATGAAAAGTAATATTGCAGTAGTGTGCTTAGACTACAAACTTGCCCTAGATGTGGCAAAAATATTGGCAGAAGAGTTGGATATGTATTTTTTAGATATCCAAGGCCTTTACGAGTTTGATATTAAGCCAAGAACAATTTCCGAAACCATAAAGAAATATGGTATGGATTATTATAGAAAGGAAATAAGTGGCTCAATTAAATATGCAAGCACCTTTGAAAATGCAATAATGTCAATTGAAAGTGGTGCGGTTGATATATCAAATGTTGGAAAACTCAGAAAACACTGCCTTTTGATTTACATAAGAACTTTCCCGAGTTGGGTTGAGAACAAGGATTTTAAAGATGATTATAAGTCGGCAGAAGAAAAGAAACTTTACAAGGTTAGTGGTGTTGACATAATTACAAGAGATAAATTTTTATGTAAACATTTTGATATCACTGTTTATGGAGATGATAACGACACTAAAAGTTTTGCAAATAATGCAATTGATAAAATAAAACAATATTACGGGGTGTAAAGAAATGAAGTTTAATGAAAAAAAATGTGTTGAAAGTTTAAGATATTTATCGGCGACAACAATTTCAAATGCAAAATCGGGGCATACGGGCATTTCAACAGGAGCATCAACAATTTTCTACTCATTATTTGCAAATGCGTTAAAGTTTTCTCCATCTGATCCAAGTTACTTTAACAGGGATAGGTTTGTAATGTGTTCAGGGCACGCATCTGCACTTTTGTATTCTACGCTTCATTGTTTTGGTTATGACTATACAATGGAAGACTTGAAAGGTTTTCGCAAGAAAGGGACAAAGACCAAAGGGCACCCAAGTGCAAATCCAAGTCTTGGCATTGATGCAACAGGCGGACCTTTAGGACAGGGTATACCTATGGCTGTTGGAATGGCAATTGCGGAAAGAAAACTCGCAAGTAAATTTAATAAAGATGGCTTTGACATTGTTAACCATTATACATATGCTTTTGCAGGTGATGGAAGTATGATGGAGGGTATAACAAACGAGGCTTGTTCTCTTGCTGGAAATTTAAAGTTAAATAAGTTGATTGTGCTTTATGATTCAAACAATATAACCATAGAGGGGGATACTAGTTTAACATTTTCAGAAAATGTGTTAAACAGATATAAGGCACTTGGCTGGAATACTTTGGAAGTTAAAGATGGTAACAATATTGAAGAAATTGCAAAGGCTATTGCAAGTGCAAAAGAACAAAAAACAAAGCCTACAATTATTAAGATTAACACAAGTATTGGTTGCGGAACTCCATATGAGGGTAATTGTAAAATTCACGGAATGGCGTTGAATGAAACGGATTTAAAGGCGACAAAAGATAAACTCGGCATTGAAACAGAGAACTTTGAGTTGGATTCAGAAATAAAAGAGTGGTTTTCTAAAATTATTGCTCAAAAAGAAAAAGAAATAGCGAATGAGAAAAAGGCACTTGAAAGTTTCAAAAGACAAAACCCATTTGAATATGATGAACTATTTAAATGGCTTGGTGATTATTACAGCAAAAATGTGGCGTGGGAAAATATTCAAACAACCACAAAAAATGAGGCAACAAGAACAATTGGCAAGACTATATTAAATAGGCTCGCAGGATTTATTCCAAATCTTATTTGTGGAAGTGCAGACCTTGCAGATAGTACAGGTTGTAAGATAAATGATGGTGGGTATTTCTCTGCCAAAAACCCAGATGGCAGAAATATTTGTTTTGGTGTTCGTGAGCACGCAATGGCAAGTATTTGTAATGGAATTGCGCTTCACGGTGGATTTAGGGTTGCTTGTTCAACTTTTATGGTGTTTTCTGACTATATGAGGCACGCAATAAGAATGAGCGCATTGATGAAAACAAATGTTATATATGTTTTAACTCACGATAGCGTTGCAGTCGGTTATGATGGGGCAACTCATCAACCAGTTGAATTTAATTCAATGTACAGAGCAACACCGGATTTAATATTTGTAAGACCTGCTGATGCAAGAGAGACAAAGGGTGCTTACCAAGTTGCAATTGAGTCATCTTTGCCAACAATAATTGCTCTTACAAGACAGTCTGTTGACAATACTATTCCATCACAGGAAGATATTGGTTTTGGCGGTTATGCTGTTATTAAAAACGAAAATCCACAAGCTATTTTAATTGCAAGTGGAAGTGAACTTTCTTTGTGCACTAAGGCATCTCAAAACTTGAAGAAAAAAGACATAAATGTTGATGTTGTATCAATGCCATCTACTTCACTATTTGATAAAATGCCACAAGAGTACAAAGATGGAGTAATTAATCCTCAGCAAAGAAAAAGAATTTTTGTTGAAGCATCAAGTGATGCGGGGCTTTATAAATATATTGGTCTAGATGGGAAATTTATGGGTGTTACAACCTTTGGTTATACCGCAACAGGTGATGAGATAATGAAAGACTTCGGATATACAACCGAAAATATTGAACAAGAAGTCATAAACTTAATTAAAGGATAAACTTTATGCGAAAATTAGCACTTGTGAATTATAAAGATGAAGAAGTTGGTCAATGTGAGAAGTTAGAAGCACATCAAAAAGCACTTTTACACAGGGCGTTTTCTGTAATGTTACAAAATTCAAAGGGTGAATTTTTAATTCAGCGTAGGGCAGAAGGCAAGTATCATAGTGGTGGGTTGTTAGCCAATTCTTGTTGTTCACACCCTGAGCCATCAAAAAACATTATTGTGTGTGCAAAAGAAAGACTTATGGAAGAACTTGGTGTTTGTGTTAATGAGTTGGTTGATATTGGGTCTTTTGTTTATTGCCATAAGTTTGAAGATGGATTGACGGAATATGAACTGGACCATGTTCTTTATGGGAAATATGATGGAGAAATTAAAGTAAATAAAGAAGAAGTTAGTGAAGTCTTTTGGAATACCAAAGAAGAGATAGAAGATGGGCTTTTAAATTGCCCAGAAGAATATTCGGTTTGGTTTAAAGAAGTGTTTTATATTACCGTAAACAATATTTAAAATTTAAGTAGTTTAAAGGCATATTGCATTATTGCAATGTGCCTTTTTGCTTTCATAAAAATTGTTATAATTATTACAACATATGACAAATTACACTTTTTTTAGTTTTGTTTGAAATGATGTTTTAAGGGTATTATATAAAAACAGATTTAAGGAGGGTGAAGAGTTTATGCAAGTAACTTATAAATGCAGTGGAAGTAGTTGTGTTGTTAACCTATGCGGTGAGCTTGATGATTGTTCAGCATCTTTTGTAAGGGAGCAACTTGATGATATATTTTCATCTCTGCAACCATTTTCGCAGGTAGTTATTGATTTTCAAAATGTGTCATTTATGGATAGTACTGGAATTGGTGTTTTGGTTGGAAGATACAAAAAGTTTGAGCCTTCACTGATTTCGTTTTCTGTTAAAAATCCAAACAGAACGGTAGACCGAATTTTAAAAATGACAGGCATTTACAACATTATTCCAAAGATAGATTAAAGGAGGAAATTAAAATTTATGAATAAACAAAACGCTGTTACAATAGATAAATTTATGAATAACGAACTTGAAATTTCAAATGCAATAGAAATTACTATGGAGTCAAGACCAGAGAATGAAAAACTTGCAAGAAATTTAGTGGCAAGTTTTTTGCTTGAATTAAATCCAACAATAGAAGAAATCACAGATGTGAAAACGGTAATAAGTGAGGCTGTTACAAATTCGATTGTGCATGGCTATAATAAGGGTAAAGGTTTGATTACTTTGCAGGCAAAGTTGTCTGGTAATATTTTGTTTCTAAAAATATCCGACAGAGGTGTTGGAATTTTGGATATTAAGCAGGCTATGCAACCGTTCTATACAAGTAAGCCCAATGAGGACCGCTCGGGAATGGGTTTTACTGTGATGGAAACATTTATGGACGAATTGTTTGTTGCTCCAAATGATGGGGGAGGTCTTGCGGTTTATATGGTAAAAGAAATAATTTCAGCAGAGAAGGTAGATGGTAGGTAGATGAGTGAATTTAAGTTGCTTTCTACTGAAGAAACAGAAAGGCTTATTAAATTGGCTCAAAGCGGAGATGAAGATGCAAAAGAGAAACTTCTAAATGGTAATTATCCATTAATTAAAAGTATTGTAAGAAGATTTGCGCGAAAAACTGTCGAATATGATGACCTTTATCAGCTTGGTTGTGTTGGTTTTGTAAAGGCAATTAATAATTTTAGTTTGAAGTATGGTGTTAAATTTTCGACTTATGCAGTCCCTATGATTGCAGGTGAAATTAAAAGATTTCTAAGAGATGATGGCTCAATAAAAATAGCAAGGTCAATTAAGACTCTTGCAATAAAGATAAGTAAATTTTTAGATGAATATAAGCGGGAGGGAAAGGAAACTCCAACAACAAAAGAAATTGCTGAGAATTTTGGGGTTGATGAGCATGATGTCGTGATTGCAATGGATTCGGCTTTTTGTTTGGTATATCTTTATGATAAAACAGCTGATAAAAGTGATAGCAGTCCAAATCTGTTGGATAAGCTAGTAAAGGTGGAAAATGAAGAGGCTGAACTTGAAAAAATAATGCTCAAAGACCAGATAAAAAAATTGCCTCAAAAAGAACAAAAAATATTATTGCTTAGATATTTTAGAGGTAAAACTCAAACGGAAATTGCAAAGATGATGGGTGTGTCTCAAGTGCAAGTGAGCAGGATAGAGGCTAAGATTTTAAAAACCTTGCGAGCCTCTATGTCTTAGATTATGTTTTGAATACTAAATCTGTAATCTTCACTGTAATGGTTGCAGTAGTCGATTAAGTTGTTTAGTTCGGTATATGCTTCTTCATAGTTGTTTTGCTCGGTGTAACTTGTAATTCTTGATAGTCCTACTTCAACATCTTTTATTCCTGTGTGCCAAACAAAAAACTTTAAAACCTTTGTTCGCTCTTGCCAGTCTTTATGGGTTTGTTTTAGGGCTTGAATATTTTCTTCTGTGTCAATTGAGTTTTCGTTTTCTGCAAGAGATTGTTCTATTGAAACAAGCCTTTCCGAAAGTCCATCAAAAGACTTTATTATGTAGTTGGATTCAAATACGCCAGTTGCAATTATTATTCCAATAAACACAAGGATTGCAATTAATTTCTTTATCATACGAAATCCTCCTACCAAAGCCCGTTGCCATTGTAGTCAATTGTAAAACTTTTGGCATCACCATTTATTGCTTGAATGTAAACCTCGCCGTTTGCATCAAGAGTCATAAGTAAAATGTCTTTGTATGTTTTAGCTCCTGCATTTTTAATACATTCATTTATTTGATTTTCTGAAATTTTTGTAAGGGTAATGTTTTCTTTCATTAATCTTCTATCCATTATTATTGAGACAGGAAGAGATGCTGGTTCTGGCTTAATTTTAATATCTTCTCTTGTAACATTTTCTTGTGCCGATTTTTTAATCACGCATAATTTACCATTTGTTTCAATAATGGCATATGCAACATCATCAAGATTATAAATGTCTGAACAGCGAAGAGACTCAATTAAGTCGTCAAGGTTCATATTTAATGCTTTTAACTCTTTGTAATTGATTCCGTTTGGTGTTATTACAATTGCAGATCTGCCACTTATCAAATACCTTGCAAACATACTTTTTCTTGATATTAAACAGATAAAGAAATGCAGAATTATAATACTGAAAATAGGGATAATACCGTGTAAAATAGGTACTGAAATTTCAGACATTGGAATTGTTGCAAGGTCGGCAATTATAAGAGTTATTACAAACTCAAATGGTTGCATTTCCCCAACCTGTCTTTTGCCCATAAACCTAACAGCAAAAAGAACAAATAAAAAGATTATTATTGAACGAACAAACATATTTATCATAATGGTAATAGTTTGTTTGTTTTTCTGTGTTTTTTTCTTAGGATAAAGTTTTTTTGTGTCGAATATTGTTACTTGAATTTTGCGGGAAGAGTGTTTTTATATCAATCATATTAAAAGTAATCAACAAAATTAGAAGTGAAAGCACAGAAACACCAGAAGAAAGCACAATTGAAAGAATGTTGCTATTGATTGTTTTGGTGCAAATTCCATCAACAAAAAATGCAAACATACAAGCGGGAATACACATAGCGAGATTTTTAATTAAGACTTTTAAAGACTCGGTTGTTAAAAGTTTTCTAATTGCAAGTAGGTTTAAAACGGATTGAAGAATTGAAAGCCCTGCAAAACCAATTAGTAGAGCATAAATCCCAAAATACTTAGGCAGAAATATAACAGACAAAATAAGGAGTATGCTACAAACAATATTTATAAGTAGTCCAATTCGTTCCTTGTTTAATGCGTTTAATATGGCTGATGTTATTTGTGAAACTCCAAGAGGTAAGAGTAGAAAACTTCCAATGCTGAGCAGATGTCCTGCAAGTTCGTTTCCAAACAACCATAAACCTATATCATCACCTAAAATGAAGAAAATAGGGAAGAGTAAAAGGGAGATGATTATTGAATAAGAAATTGATTGATTTGTTTGCTTTTTAACAGATTTTGTGTCGGTGCTAGAAAGTTCTGGTAGAAGTGCAACAGAGATTGAGCCTATTATGGTTCCGGGTATTGTAAGAAGAGGGAATACCATTCCCATAACCACGCCAAACTCACTAACTGCGGTAGTCAAATTCATACCGCTCTTTGCAAGCATTGCAGGGAATATTACGCTTATAAGCATTGAGACCATACTTGTTCCAATTCTGACAAGGGCAATTGGTGTACTTTCTTTTACGAGGCTTATCATATTTGTTGGCGATAAGTATAATTTTCCGCCTTGCTTAAAGTAGATTAATATTGCAATTACAGAACTTAATGAACAGGCAATAGTGTAAGTTAAAGATGCTTTTATGTCGCCTGAAAGATTTATAACAAGTGAAAAAACGACAATGCAACAAACAAATCGAATAACTTGTTCAAGTAGTTCAATGAATCCTAGCGTAAAAAACTGCTTTTTACCCCAAAATGCACCTCTAAATGGAACATAAACGGCGGTAAATAATACAGCGGGCAAAAGGAAGTATAAGCAGTTTAATGATTGAGATTGTCCCCAAATTGAACTAAATAGTGATGGGAAAAATACGATTGTTAAAATTACAATAGTTGTTATAGCAAGGCAAACTGCAAGACCTGCACCAACTACCTTATTTTCGCAAGAATTATTTCTTGCAATCTTTCTCGAAATTACAAGAGGAAGTCCGCTTGTTACAAGAGAGCAAAGCAAGAAAAATGCACTCAAAGAAATCTGATAATAACCGAGAGCTTCGGCACCTATTTTTCTTGATATGTAAATTTTAAGTAAAAATCCTAGTATTCTTGTTACAACTCCAAGAAAAGTTGTAATAATAACCGCTTTGAAAAATGCTTTCATACTTTATGTTATTTAAAACTTTTGGTAGTTATGAATTATTAGTTGCCAAATTTTATAATTGAGTTGTAAAATATAGGTAAACACAAAAGAAATTACGAGGGTGAATTTATGATAGAAGTTGTAAAAATAAAAAATAAAAAAGAATTTAAAAAGTTCGTTAAATTTCCGACCGAACTTTATAAAAATAATCCATATTATGTTCCACCAATGGAAATTGATGAACTAAATTTAACAAATCCAAAGAAAAACGCATCATTTGATGATTGTGATGCTAGCTATTGGCTATGTTATAAAGATGGAAAGGTTGTCGGGCGTATTGCTGGTATTATATGTAAATTGTATAATGAAAAGAATAATGCCAAAAGGGCAAGATTTTCAAGGTTTGACTTAATTGATGACCCAGATGTTGCAAAAGCATTATTGACTGTTGCTGAAAATTGGGCAAGAGAAATGGGTATGGAAGATATTCACGGACCTCTTGGCTTTAATGACCTCGAAAGGGAGGGGCTTTTGACATATGGATTTGATACGATTGGGACCTATCAAGGTTCTTGGAATGCTGAATACTATGAAAAGCATATTTTGGCAAACGGGTATGAGCCAGATGTAAGATGGGTAGAGTGGCGAATAACAATGCCTGATAAAGTTGATGAGAAAGTTGAAAGAATGGCGGGTATAATAGAACGCAGATATGGTTTTCACGAAAAGAAATTCAAAAATACAAAAGAAATTATTGATAAGTATGGAAAAGAAATCTTTGAAGTTCTTGATGAGTCATTTGCGCCTCTTTATGGAACAATGCCATTTAATGAAAAACTTGTAAAGCAAACAATCGATTTGTTTAAACTTATCATTGACAAAGACTATGTTAGTATTGTGTTTGATAAGGAGGACAGGGTTGCTGGCTTTGGTATAGGATATCCATCAATGGCAAGGGCTATGCAAAAATCGAAGGGAAGATTGTTGCCATTTGGAATTTTTAGAATGTTGCACGACATAAGGCATCCAAAGTATTTAGAACTTGCTTTAATTGGTGTTAAGCCTAAATATCAACAGATGGGTGTTACTGCTATCATAATTAAAAATATGATGGAAAGAATTATAAATAATAAAATTATATATGCAGATACGGGTTGCCAACTTGAATCAAATAAGGCGGTAATTAATTCTCTTGATATGCTACCAAGGGAGTTGGTGCGAAAAAAGGTATGTTATCTAAAAAAATTAAAATAATTATGCTTTCATAATGAATAATATCGAAAAACTTCACAATAATTAAGTTGTGGAGTTTTATTTTTATATATTTTTATGAAAATGGCGACAACATTGATTAAATCGTGACATTATTTCTTTTCATTAGCCAAAATTGATGGGTTTAATGCGAATATCTACAAAAATCTCTTGTAAGCAGACATTTATATACAAAAATATACAAGGCAAGGCTTCTTGTGGTGTGTTAGACTTAATGTCACAATCGCTCGTAAAAAGCGCAAAATATTTAATTTTTAAGGAGGCCTATTGTGAAAAAACACAAGCTAATGATAATCGATTGTAAAGAAGATTGTCAAAATTTAACAAAATTTTTTGAGGGGGTTGAACAAGTTGATGTCGTTGCGACTTGTATTGATGGTGAAGATGCTATTGATACTGCTATCAGTTGCGAACCTGATATAATAGTAACAGATGTTATACTTCCAGAAAAAGATGGCTTTGAACTTTGTGCAAGGATAAAAGCGGAACTTCCAAAATGTAAGTTTATTATGACTTCACTATTAAATTCAGCGTTCTATATAAATAAAGCTGTTAAGATGGGTGTTTCATATTATATGTTAAAGCCAATAGATTCAAATACTCTTGCTAGAAGAATAGTTGAAATATGTAGTGAGGGTGAAAAACCAACCACCAGCGAAGAAAAGAGGTTGGAGGAAAAAATCACTAACATATTTATAACCGTTGGAATACCGGCACATATAAAAGGCTATCAATATTTAAGATGTGCAATAATGATGGTAATAGAGAATCTGGATGTAATCAATTCAATAACCAAAAAGCTTTATCC
>JAZNEY010000009.1:0-10167 GCA_045588795.1 Clostridia bacterium
ACTCTAAAATAACGCAATCATTATATATTAATAATAACCATTTGTCAAGTAAATTTCAAAATTTAAACCCTATAATAATTAGCTTATTAAAAGAAAAATTCGCCGAATAAACTTCGGCGAATTAAACACTTTTGCGTTAAATTAAATGTAATTTTAAATATATATTTAAAAGTTACTATTCTGCGTCTTTTGCTTCATTGAATGCTTTAAGAACAACATCTTTAATCATTTCACGAGTCTCTGTGTTTAGTGGATGTACGATATCCTTAAATTCTCCATCTGGAGTCTTTCTGCTAGGCATAGCAATAAAGTAACCTTCATTTCCTTCAATAACCTTGATGTCGTGTACTACGAAACACTCATCAATTGTGATTGAAGCAGATGCCTTGATTTTGCTTGTTTCGCTTTTTACAATGCGAATTCTCACGTCAGAAATTTTCATGTTTTTTACCTCTTTGCTTTTAGTATCCCCAAATATTTTATTTGGTAATTCTATTCTACTATATAATTATAGTAAAAAGCAACTAAATTTAGACTACTTTAATATAAAAATTTCTAGCAAATTATTTGTTTTCCCACAAGTGTTTTGGGTATTCCCCTTTTTCAACAAGTTTAGCAATTGAACTTACAACTTCCTCTTTATCCTCTTTGTAAGTTACCCCGTGCCATACAGCAGTTGTTTCCAGTACCTTAACTGTTGCAAGTTCTCCACCAATCATTTCAGCAACAACAGTTGGAATTAAAAACTCACACTTTTCAGGATTTTCCATCATTTCTTCCATTAAGAATGATTTAAATCTTTTCTCTAAATACCTAAATATCTCTTGCGTGAAACCAAACATATTCATTGAAACTGGAGCATCTCCATCAATTTCAACTTCCGCTCCACCACTTAAAGGTGTTGCAATATATTTACCATTTTTTTCTTCAATACTACTTTCAACAAGGTCTTGCAAATATCCATTTTCAACCGCACAAACGCCTCTTTTTACAGCGCCATTAGATGTAAGCGTATTTTTCACTTTATACCCAGCAACAGCAAATTCATTCTCACTTTTTTTGTTCCTTAAAAAGTCAGCAACTGTTTTAAATGCATCATAACCATAAAAATCATCTGCATTAATTACAATAAAATCTCCGTGAACAGTTTGCCTACAAGAAAGAATCGCGTGAGCTGTTCCCCAAGGTTTAACCCTGCATTTTGGCACTTTAAACCCGTGTGGCATACATTCAAGTCTTTGGAATACATATTCTGTTTCAATAAATTTTTCGACTCTGTTTCCAATGGTTTCTTTAAATGCGTGATAATTTTCTTCTTTTATTATAAAAACAACACGGTCGATTCCCGCCCTTATTGCATCAAATATTGAGTAATCAATAATAAATTGATTATCTTCATTGATCGGTTCCATTTGTTTAAGCCCACCAAATCTACTTCCCATTCCGGCAGCCATAATTACTAAATCCATACAAAATTCTCCTTGTTTATTGTATTTATTTTATAATACCACAAGTTGTCTGTTTTTCAAAGCGAATTAACTTTCTTTCACAATTTATTATATGAAAACTTTTTGAGTTGTTTATAAACAAAAGACCAACAATTAAAATTTTGTTGGTCTTTCAAAATAATACTATTCAACAACTACTTTAATAAAAATCTTTTTGCCTTTCTTTAAAACAATCTCATCTTTTGGTGTAACCATAAGTTTAAAGTCTACAACTTTTTGATTATCCATTGTAATTCCGCCTTGCTCAATCAGCCTTCTAGCCTCGCTTCTTGATGCTGTTAGTTTAACCCTTTCGCAAAGTTCACAAATATTCATCTCTGCACCAAAATCAACCTTTGAAATTGTTATCGTTGGCATATCTTCGCTCACACCAGCACCATTAAAGACATCAAATGTCGCTTTCTGTGCAACTTTTGCATCTTCTTCGCCACGCACAAATTTGCAAATTTCGTAAGCCATTCTATGTTTTGCTTTTACAATATCTTCCGCTATTAATGCTCTTACTTCTCCCATTGGCAAATCTGTAAATAATGCAAACATCATTTCGACGCAAGCATCTGGTGTTTGATAGATACCTTGGTAAAAATCATATGCAGTTATTTTATCTTTATCTATCCAAATAGCGCCCTTTTCAGTTTTGCCCATTTTCTTGCCCTCTGGTGTTAAAAGCAAGGGATTTGTCGCCCCAATTAGTTGTATATCAGTTCCATTTGCAAAATTCAATTTCCTTTGAAGCTCAACACCTGCAACAATATTTCCCCATTGGTCTGCACCACCATATTGAAGAGTACAACCATATTTTCTATTTAGGTAAATATAGTCATATGCCTGCATTAGCATATAACCCATTTCAAAAAAGGTTAATCCACCCTCATTTAATCTGTTTGCATAGATTTCGCTTGCAAGCATTTTATTCACATTAAAATGCACACCAACCTCTCTCATAAAGTCGATATAATCATATCCCTTAAACCAATCAGCGTTATTAACAATGATTGCTGGATTTTCACCCTCAAAATCTAAAAATACTTTTAGTGTATTCTTTATCTTTTGAATATTGCTATCAATCTGTTCTTTTGTAAGCATTTTGCGAAGTTCTGTTCTGCCAGATGGATCACCAACGCACGCAGTTGCACCACCCATAAGCACAACAACTTTATGCCCTGCCTTTTGAAATCTCCTTAATATGCAATATGGAACACAATGTCCAATATGTAAACTATCAGCAGTTGGGTCACTTCCCTCATATAAAACTATTGGCTCACCGCTTTCAAGTCTTTTCTTTAGAGCCTCCTCATCTGTACATTGGTACAACAAACCCCTTTCTTTTAAAGTTTTAAATAATGTAATGTCTACCATAAAATATCTCCTATAAAAAAGCACGCTAATGTCCTAAATATTTAAGGACGAAGCGTGCTTGTTCGTGGTACCACCTTAATTCACTGTAAAAAATTACAGCCTCATTTTATCAAATTCGCTTTGATTTATAGCGTTTTGCTCCAGTTTTGTAATTCGTATATAATTCTCAAAAGTCTTGCACCAACCGACTTTTCTCTGCAATTTTAAAATATATACTACTGTAAACTTTCTTCGCAAAAATTATATTAATACATTATCACATAAATCAAGTTTTGTCAACTTGTATATTCTAAAGTGTATCTACTTTTAATAGATTTGTTGGCACATGACCCAATGGAAGTCCCGCTGTTTGAATAATTGTATCACCCTTTTGGAATAGTCCTGTATTCAGCGCACATATTTTTGATGCCGCAAGAAGCGAATCAGTAAATTTATACTCTTCAATCATCATTGGAATTGTTCCCCAACATAAAGCAAGCTGATTATACACTTTTTCATCAAGTGTGCACGCAACAATTGGACAAGATGGCTTAAAACTTGCAACTTCTAGAACAGACTTTCCCGACTTTGATACAACCACAACTGCCTTTGCACTAATTTTATCTGCTAGTGATTTGCAAGCATATGCGATACTTGCTGAAACCCCAGAAGAGCTATCTATTGAAGCTATTTCAGTTTTTACAATCATATTTCTTTCGCAAGATTCAATAACATCTGACATAGTCTCAATACACTTTAACACATTTTGTCCGCCGGCGGTCTCCCCAGAAAGCATTAAGGCACTTGCACCGTCTAAAACAGCATTTGCCATATCTGTAAGTTCTGCTCTTGTTGGTCTTGTGTTGTCTATCATACTTTCAAGCATTTGAGTAGCAATTATTACAGGCTTTCCCGCTTTCAAACATTTATCGACTATTGCCTTTTGGTAAATTGGAATAAGTTTAAAATCAATTTCAACACCAAGATCACCACGAGCAACCATTATTCCATCAGACTCTTTTATGATTTCGTTAATGTTGTCAATGCCCTGCTGGTTTTCAATTTTGCTTATAATCTTAATGTTTTTATCCGAGCCACCATTGTTGTAAATAAATTTTTTAGCCTCTTGAATATCATCTGCCGTTCTTACAAAAGATAACGCTATATAATCAACATCATTTTCAATTGCGAACTTTATATCACTTTTATCTGCATCACTCAAATATGGCATATCAAGTTCAATATTTGGAAGATTTATACTCTTATTGTTTGAAATTTCTCCACCATCTAAAACTTTTGTTACAATGTCATATTTATTCATTGACACAACTTCAAGTTCTACAAATCCATCATTTAGTAAAATTCTATCGCCCTCTTGTAATACACTTGGAAGTTCTTTGCAAGATACCGAAACAATGTTTTTGTTTCCGATTATATCACCTGTTGTAAGTGTAAAAATTTGACCATTATCAAGAACAACTTTTCCATTCTCAAATTGTTTTATTCTGATTTCCGGCCCCTTTAAATCACACATTATTGAAACAGGCTCTCCAAGTTTTTCCCTTTGCACTTTAACCGCATTGATATAGTCTGCGTGAATATCGTGATTTCCGTGAGACATATTCAGCCTTGCGACATTCATTCCGGCTTTTATCATTTCCTTTATCATTGATGGGCTTCCAGATGCAGGTCCTATCGTGCAAATTATTTTTGACTTTTTCATAAAACACCTCACTTCCTTGCCATTATATGAATTCTGTTTAAATCTTTATATTCTCTAACTTCATTGAAATCTATATCCATTAATTTTATATCTTTAAACCCTTGGGTTTCAAGTTCTTTAATTATGGCTTCTGTTTCAAACCAAGCCTCTACCATAATATCACCTGTCTTTCTATAAAGAGTACTTGTCTCTTTTACATAGTATGTTTCATTCATAACACAAAGTCCGTTGTTTTGTGAGACCTTTGAAACATAATCTAAATCCGCACCCTGCTCATAAACAATTTCTTGCCAGCCATCTAGTTTTTTCTTTGTATAAAAATCAAATATGAATATTCCACGCTTATTTAAATGATTGAAAACCGTTTTAAAAAACAATTGCCATTGTGTCCAGTTCGTAAACATATTGACAACATCTCGATTGCAAGATATTACATCAAATTTTCTTTTAAGATTGAATTCGTAAAGATAATCTACCTTTTTAAAATCAACATCTTGGAACTTTGGCCTTACATAATCTAAGTAACCCTCAGCATTATCCACACCAACACAATCTGTACAAATATTTCTAAGCACTGAAATAAACTCCCCAGAGCCCGAACACACATCAAGAACCGATTTTATGTTGATATTGTTTGCCTTTAAAAATCTTATTAAATTGTTAGCAAGTTTAAAAGAAAAATTTCCTTGCTTTCTGCTCCAAGCCTCTGCATACCATACATCAAAATTAAATGCGTTTGCTTTTATTGAACTTTGGCGACTATCCTTTTCAATCATATACGAACTCTACACCCCATCATAAAATTTCAATATAAGTATAAACAAATTTAGATAATTAAGTCAAATAAATACAAGCCTTTTAGTTATAATTTTACAAAGATTAGAATATCGTTTACTAATGCAAAAAGATACAATAAAAAAACATAACCACCATATTTTAAATATTTGCAAATTTTCTTTCACAATTATCGGAACCCTGATTGGTGCGGGATTTGCAAGCGGAAAAGAAATAACAACATTTTTCGGTTGTTATGGAAATTTATCTTATATTATTATGTTCGCTTTTTGCGTTGTTTTTGCAATCGGAGTCTTTTATTTTTCATCTATAAACCCAGACAACATTCCACCAATTTTAAGCAAACTAATCAATATTGCAATTTTTATATCTGAAATAATTTCTATCACAGCAATGATGGCAGGGCTTAATTCTGTTATGTCTATGCTATTTATAAACGATATACCATATTTTCTAGCTCTAATTTTAATCTTTTTAATCATTATTTGTGGCATTAAAGGGCTTACAACTACAAACCTTGTACTTATTCCTTTTCTATTTATTTTCATTCTAACATTTGGAATTTCGGGGCTATCTGAAATAAGCTCTTTTGAGGTTGCCGTTATTAATACAAGCAAAATTTTTAAATTTCTTTCCCTGCCACTTTACATAGGTTTAAATCTTTTCAGTATTTTCCCAATAGCTCTAGAATTTGGAAAAAGCCAAACAAAAAAAGTAAACTTTATTTCAGCCATAATCTCTGCTACCATATTACTTATTTTAATGCTTTGTTTTACAGTTACCATTATGAACATTGATAGCACATCAGCATCTGCCGAATTGCCTATTGTGATTTATGTTTTAACTCACAAACCAAACCTTGTTATTGTTTCTGTTGTAACGCTTTCTATTGCAATTATTACAACCATTATTTCTGATGGATTTGTTGTTCGCGGTATGCTTACCAAAAAAAGTGAAGCTTTTGCCAATATGGTTTTTGCATTAATATTTATGGGAGCGTATTATTTTAGCAATTTTGGCTTTGCTGAAATAGTTGAAAACTTTTATCCAATAAACGGACTACTTGGTCTAATGCTGATTTTAATTATTGTTTATAATAACAGGAGAACAAAGTTGGCAAACACAATCTCATATAAAATATCTAACCACAAAAAACAAAACCTTACCTAGTTAGGCAAGGTTTTATGGTTTTTATTAAAGCCCAAGTATTTGTTTTTTCTTTTGCTCAAACTCTTCTTGGGTAATAATCTCCTCTTTTAGTAGTTGATTTAAATCTTCTAATTGCTCCTTAATTGATGTTGTTTCATTTTTTTCCACTTTAATTTCTGCCACTTTCGCTTGCTCTTTGGACCTATACCCATTAACCAACTCTTCAAGTTTTCTTTGGAATCCCAACAATAAACTCTTTTTCCAATGTTCAACCTCAAAACTTTCCGATAATCCCTTTATGTTTAGAGTACAATTAAATAACCCCTGCTTTATTCCAACAGCTTGAATATCTGGGATTCTAATATATTTACTTGATGCATTCCACAACATTTTTGATGCATATATAACCCTATCATTTGTCAACACAAGCACACCCCTTGTCTTGTTATCATCTAACGCAGAGTTCGCCCCAACTCTTGCAACAAACGCCATTTCCACTTTCTCCCCAACTTTTACTAAACTTTGAGCAAGATTTATCGAGCCAGAAGTAAATAATCTTCTGGTTTTTGTTGCGACAACCCATTCTTTAACATCCATATTCACTCCTCCAATATATAAGTGAAGTTTATTTCGCCTACATATTACCAAAGATGCTTTACAATGTCAAGTAATAGGTGCAATATATTTCACTTAAGTTTTAATCTACATTTACAACATATACGCTTGGAGGTTTTTATGAATTTAAATAGAGCATTTGCCATAAGACTAACTAATCTTCTTAGAGAAAAACAGATGTCAAAATATAAACTTGAAAAAGAAACCGGACTAACCCATTCAGCATTGAGATACATTTTTAACGAGGTTAATGTTGATGTCAAATTTTCAACCATAGTAAAAGTTTGCAATGCACTAAAGATTTCTATTGTTGAATTCTTTAGTGATGAATTATTTAATTTAAATAATCTTGACATAGATTAACTTTTCTTTTAAAAACAAACATACCCAAAAAGAGTTGAAACATCAATTGTGTTTCAACTCTTTTTCTATATTATTAATTGTATGCTTTAATAGTCGCTCAATACTAATCAATACTATCAATCAATCTGCCTTGCTTGTTATAAACTTTAATCTTCTTCTTGCATTGATGTTCTTCTTCAATTTTTTCCAAAGCCTCTTCTTTTGTTGACGCTTTTCCAATCACTCTTGTTCCCCTCTTTATTGTCCATTCTGTTTCGTTTTTATTTTGAGCGATTGTAAACAAGATTTGAGCAGTTTCCTTTTCTTCTGCTACTTTCTTTTCTTTCTTTGCTTGTTTTGTCTTGTTTACGAATTTATTTTTCTTCTTGCTAGACCTAATTGTTGCATAAATAGCCCAAGCAATTAACCCAGAAGCCACAACACTTCCTGCTACTATTCCAACAATTGCCCACGCAGACAAGCCTTTTTCTTCTTCTTTTTCTGCATAAAGCACCATAAATTCTACTTCGTTAGTTGTTGTAAATCCATCTGAATCTGTTGCTGTATAGTAAACCTTGTAAATTCCAGCATCTGTAACTTCAATATAAGCCTTTCCATCAGTATCACGCTTAATTTCAATAGCATTACCCAAACTGTCATAAACTCTTGTTTCAACATTTGCAATTATAGATCCAAACTTATCAGTTGCAGTTGCAGAAATTAAATATACCTTATTGGCTTCACCTGTCCAAGTTACATTTTTATATGTACTTGAAATTGTAATTGTTGGATTAATGATTTCACCACTTGAAACAACAACTGTTGACTCTTTTGTAGCAGATGCACAAGCCAACTTAAAATTAACCTTATATTCATCTGTTTTATTTACAACAAACTTGTCGTTTTCAACATTAACTTGTAATCCATCGCTTGTTGTTACATTTGTGGTTGTTGTGTATCCAAAATAATTTGGAATATATGGATATTGAATAGTAATTGTCTTGTTTTCAACATTTGTTGTTTTGTTTGAAACAACTTGTTTCATATTCATAAAATACTGAATATCTGAAATTGAATTTTCAAGAGCAGTTACTTGTGTTTTAACACCTGTTACTTTGTTTGTTAACGTATATTTCCCCGGATACTTAACTACTATTCTGTTTCCACCCTCAATTACGTAAATACCATTTTTTGTTTCAACAGAGAACTCATCTGATTGTAGCCACAAGATACTATCGCCAACCCTTACAGAAATGGTTGCATACTCCTCGGCCACGTATGTTGTAGAGTCTCCCGCACCATTATAAGCAAAAGGCTTAACATCTTCCACATCATTTTTATCTTCTATGGAAATTGACATATATTCATCAGAAGCCTCTCCTCTTCCTGTCAAAACCACAACAAAATCATTTTCTGCATAAACTTCCAATAGTGTAAGTCCGTTATCTATCTCTGCAAGTGCTGGAGATTTTACCGCCTTACCATTCTCATAAATCAATGCAGTTGTTACATTTGCAGTTGTAAAATGGAATGTGTATTTACCGTTCTCTTCATCATATTCAATCGCAGTAGTTGCACTAATTGGACCAGCGAAATCATCATAATCTGTTTCACAAACTTTAATATAAATTTCTTTTTCTCTCGAATTTCCGCTTGTATCCTCAAAGATATATGTGAAACAATAACTTCCTGCAACATCTAAAGTAATTGTATCTCCCGGCTTTGCAATCTTTTCTGTTCCATCAAAATAAGCAACTTTAATATTTAATCCATTTGACTTTTTGCCATCATCTTTTAAATCATTTGCTGATGCTGTTGGTAGTGTTATAGAGGCACTTCCCCCTTGCATATAAGCAACATAATCATATTTTTCAATCTTTAAATCTGTTGGTTTTTTGCCATCAATTGCTTTTGTTGATAAATATGTATTATAACTTCTTTCAAGCGAGCCCTCTATATCCTGAGTTGCTTCAATCTTATAATCATATGTATATTTAACGACCATAGCATAAGAGAAATCTTTTGACTGTGCTGTATCTGTAATGTATGAGAAATCAATCTCTCTTCCAGTAATTTTGTAGTCGCCATCTGCAGTAAAGTCAACTCTGTTGCCTGCATCATCTGTGAAATATACTTCGATTTGAACACCATCAATACTTAGTAAACCTTGGTACAAACCCTCATTGTATCCATCAGCGATTGATACCACACACTCTGGCAAAGTATAGGTGTTGTTTGATGCTATTTCTTTGTCTACTAGTATGTTATCAGTAAATACTCCATCACATTCAAAAGTATAAGCAGTTAGGTCAAATTTGGTTGTTCCAGTAACCGTTGTTTCAAGGTCAAAACTTTCCGATGTGTAAACAAACTCGTATTTGATACCTGCATCATTTATTGAATCTATGCCCTCTAAATCAGTTGGCTCAAAATCTTGAATATTGCCCGAATCTAATGACAATGGTGTTACAATGTTTGAAACAAAATCACTTTGGTCAAAATCATAATACAACAATTGTCCCAAAGAATTTGTTGCTTTAATTTGAATCTTTGTATCAGTAGTATCAATAGAATGAACATTTCCATCTTCATCTTCAATTTGAACATCCAACAAATTATATGAATAATACAAATAAGCAGTTCCGCTTTCTTGCATCTCTTTTAATGTATTAAGGAAAACAAACTTAGTTTCTTTCT
>JAZNEY010000010.1:0-2059 GCA_045588795.1 Clostridia bacterium
ACTTCCATTTTATTTTCGTATATTTTTAATTCTTTCTCAGAAATTAAGTTTACAGATTTTTCAATTTTATTTTTATATATTGCTAATAAATCTTTAAATTCTTGCATACACAATTTACTCCTAATAAAAAACTCAGTTAAACAATTAATTTAACTGAGTTGCATTTTTGGCAGGGGAAGAGGGACTCGAACCCCCAACCGACGGTTTTGGAGACCGCTACGCTACCAATTGCGCCAATCTCCTACAACAAATGTAGTTGTTATTAAACCAAATTCAATAACGATAACTAATTTACCATAATTAGCATAGTTTGTCAACAAATTTAAAATATTTTTTAATAATAGAAAAATTTAATTGTCAAGATTTGTTAATTTATGCTAAAATTTTGAATATAAAAACAAAGGAGGTACATTAGATGGGTGATTATTCTTCTATGAAAGCAACGAAAGTTCAAAAACAAGAACGAGATAGAGATGTAACTATTTCAAGAAGTAATCAAAGAAAAATAAAGAAAACATTAAAGAAATCTGCCCTTATGTGGCTAATAGTTGGATTGGTTTTAGTTGCTAGTGCAATTGGTAGTTTTTTTGCTTGCAAATATGTGTTTGCTAGTGATACATATGAAATGACAACATACGCAAATGGCGAGGTAGATATTTATATCGGTGTAGATGAAGAAGTTCAGAAGTACGAAGAACTTGGAGTTAAGTGTATTGCTTTTGGAAAAGACTATTCAAGTGAGTGTACAGTAAAATATTATTACAGAAGTGATTTAACAGAAAAGGAAGTTGAAGTTGCTGGGGTTGATGAAAATGTTTCTGGTATTTACTATGCGGTATATACATCTCCTACAATGAAATATGGCTCAGTGCAATTAATTAGAAATATTATTGTAACGGGGGTAGAAGATTAGTATGGGAAGAAAAAGAAAAAATAAGATAAGCAAACCAAAAACCATATTTCTGTCAATTATTGCTCTTATACTTGGAGTAGTAATTGGCTTTTCTGCAAATGTATATTTAGGATTGCCAGATTCTTATGCTATTCCAGAAGCGAAGCAGGCAACTTCTCCGCTATTAACGACAGGCTCAATCAATGCAGAAGTTATTAAAGAAAGTGATTTGTCAATCCATTTTATGGAACTTGGTAACAAACACACCGGTGATTCGACTTATATTAAAGTAAACAATGGCGTAAGTGATATTGATATTTTAATTGATGCTGGCTCAAAGGCAAGCAGTATTCCAACCATTAAAGCATATATTGACCAATATCTAACAGATGGAATTTTGGACTATGTTGTTGTAACTCACGCACACGAGGACCACTATGCTGGTTTTGCCACAAACGCATCAACAGAAAGTTTGTTTGATATTTACAAGGTTGATACAATTATTGAGTTTGCTAAAACAAATAAGACAACAGCAAACAAAATGTACGCAAACTATGTGAGAGAAAGAGATGAAGAAGTTGCTGATGGTGCTACTTTGTTTAATGCACAACAATGCATAGAGGGGTATACAGATGCAAACACTGGAAAGACAGCACAACAAGTATTTAATCTTGGTGATGGCACTGGTGTAACAATGAAAATATTAAATCATAAATATTATACAGCATCAGCAAAAAGCGAGAATGATTATTCTGTTTGCTTACTTATAAGTCAAGAGGGTACAAATGGCGCAGAAGATAAACATTACTTATTCACAGGGGACCTTGAAGAAGATGGTGAGGAGTCTTTGGTTTCTGCCGAGATGGCGAATAATCTTCCACAGGTTGATGTTTACAAGGCTGGACATCACGGTTCAAAAACATCTTCATCAATGGCTCTTTTAAATGTTGTTAAGCCAAAGGCTGTTTGTGTTTGTTGTTGTGCAGGAAGCAGTGAGTACACATCAAAACTTGCAAACCAATTTCCAACACAAATATTTATCAATAATGTGGCGAAGTTTACAGATAATGTTTTTGTAACATCACTTTGTGTAAGTTATGATGAAAATAAATTTGAGTCATTTAATGGAAATATTGTAATATGTGCAGACAAAGATAAAGACAATAC
>JAZNEY010000011.1:0-6157 GCA_045588795.1 Clostridia bacterium
TAGATAAAATAATATAATTAGCATTCAATTGAACCGCTAAAAGACAGTCGTTAACGATTGCCTTTTGCTTTGCCAAATAGAAACATAACAAAAACTATACCTATTATTTGACAATCATTGCTAGCAATAGTTTGAAAGGCATACATATCTATCAACTAAAATATTTCCTACTCTTTAAAAGTTTGATTGACTAATTGAGGTGAATTGTGATAATCTTAATCTGTTATGAAATACATTAAAAAATTTAGACTAAACCCCAGCATGCAAATAGTTTTAGGCTTTGTTATACTGATTCTTCTAGGAACTTTTTTTATAAGTCTCCCGATTTCTAACACTGATGGCAAGTGGCTCGGTTTTGTCGATTCGTTGTTTACATGTACTAGTGCTGTTTGTGTAACCGGACTTGCAGTCGTTGACACCTCAACACAGTTTACATTGTTTGGCAAATTTGTCGTTATGCTACTTATTCAAATCGGCGGACTTGGTGTTATTGCTTTAACATCATTTGTATTCTTATTACTTAGAAAGAAAATTGGGCTCCAAAGCCGTATAGCATTACAACAAGAAAGCATTAATAAAGATACAGTGCAGGATATCATTAAATTTATTAAGAAAACCATTCTTATTACGTTCATAATTGAAGGTATTGGAACACTTTTACTTTTGTATAGTACAATAACTTATAGTTGCTCATTTTGGAAAGGTTTGTTCTACGCTGTATTTATGTCAATATCTTCATTTTGTAATGCTGGATTTGACATTCTTGGAACAGAGATGGCAAAATTTACTTCCCTATCTGCTTTTGCCACAAACGTTACAATGCTACTTCCTATAATGTTTTTAATTGTCGTGGGCGGAATAGGCTTTGTTGTATTAATTGATGGATTTAGAAACATTCGAAATAAGCAACATACAAAAGTTGTTTTAATTATGACTTCCATCTTGATTTTTGGCGGTACAATTACATTCTTAATTTGCGAATGGAACAACCCAAACACTATCGGAAATATGAGTTTTGGATATAAGGTTCTCAATTCATTTTTTCAAAGCATAAGTTCAAGGACCGCAGGCATTGCAACCTTAAGTCAGTCCGACCTTACCGCCATGAGTAGGCTCACAACCATGATTTTAATGTTTATTGGTGGCTCACCAAACTCTATGGCTGGAGGTATCAAAACGACAACATTATTCTTGATATTGCTATTTATTTTTAAACTTCCAAACAGCAAGGGCGATATTCATTTCAAGGGTAAGCAGGTCAATCAAAAACTTATTATGAAAGCATTGAGAGTGTTTATGTTATCCACTATTGCAATACTTGTAACAATAATATCCATAAGAATTTTTGAACCCAACAGCATTTCTACCGAAAGCATTATATTTGAGTCAATTTCAGCGTTCTCAACAACAGGACTTTCAATGGACATAACGCCACTTCTTACAAGTTATAGCAAAATTCTGTTAAGTGCTCTTATGTTTGTTGGAAGAGTCGGAATCACAACAATCATTATGGCAATTTCAAGCAAGGGCTTAAGTGTTGCGACTGAAGGCATTGAATACCCTGCAAGCGACATAATTATTTAATACAAAGGAGATATTTATGAAAAAAATGAAAGACTTTGTTGTCATAGGTCTTGGCAGATTTGGCAAAAGCGTGGCAACACAATTATACACAATGGGAAATGAGGTTCTTGCAATAGACAAAGACCCTCTTGAAACCAACCAAATGGAGGGCAAAGTATCTTCTGCTGTAACAGCAGATGCAACAAAATATGAAATATTACATTCGCTTGGAGTTGAAAACTTTGATTGTGCAATTGTTTGCATAGGAGAAGCATTAGAATCTTCACTCTTAGTCGTTGAAGTTTGCAAGGAACTAAAAATAGGCTATATAATTGCAAAAGCAAAATCTGAACAGCACGCAAAGATTTTAAAAGCCTTAGGTGTTGATTTGGTTGTCTCGCCCGAAGAGTTTGCAGGCAAGAAACTTACTAATATGCTTTCAACACCCGGCATAAACGAACTTGCCGAATTAACTGATGACTACAAAATATTTGAAATGGCACTTCCAGATGGCTGGAAAGACAAAACCATAAGAGACATAAATATGACCAAAAAATACAAAGTTTCAATCATTGTAATCAAGCGAAATAATGAAGTTCTAATGCCCGACCCTGAAATGGTCTTAATGGAGGGCGACAAACTTGTTCTCTCTGGTGAAAGCAGTAAATTTTATGCACTGTTGAATCTAATTAAAGAGCCCGAAGAAGTTAAACAGTCCCTTTCTTCTGTTTTTGGACAAACTGAGAATAAAGAATAATTTTTTATGACAACCAACTTTGGTTGTCTTTTTTATACGCTCTTATTTATATCACTCGTAGTTGTATGAAAAACATTTAATCCAGCCACCACTCTGATAGTTAAAATTTTTGACTCAATTGCCTTGAAACACCATCAAAACCTTTAATGCACTATGGTAAATAGTGTAATTTTGCGTTTTTAACAATTTATTAACAAGTGTTAAAACAAGCCATCTTCCATACCTCCAACATATATTACACTTGTGTTTGATTCGTTGTTTTAAATATTTTCGAGCAAATATACCCATCAGTTTACTCCTATCAAAGCCGCTTAATTTGACAATGTTAAAAATTGTCTAGATATGTATAATTATGACATTTCTGACAAAAAATAATAACAAAATCACCTTTGAAAAAATAATTTTATTTTTTTTCAATATAGGCTATTTTTGTTTGATTCACTAAAAATATTTTGTTATAATATGCGTAATTCTTAGAGGAGATGTTTTTTTTATGAGAGATATAAACGAACTTGGTCAGAATATTGCGATCCCTTATGAGGTCGTTAGCGGGGGCATGGTAACAAACAATTCATGGCCAACAGATCAAATTTTTGTAATTAGAATGAAAGATGGTTCATTCGCACTTGGCGCTAACATTCGCTATAGGAACGAACAAGGAAGTGAATGCTTAGAGACTTGCAGAATCTTTTTAGATGAAAATGATGTTCCTTTTGTTGCTCTTGACATTGTTCGTGATTTCACACCAAAGGATTGTGAAAATGAAATCATTTCAAGGAGACACGCAGATGGTGGCATTGTATATGTTGTAAAGGGAATGCCATTATTAACAATCACAGACGGAAAACTTAACGCTGAACAAAGCGTATTCTCATTTACTGAAGAATCAAAAACATTAAGATATTTCTGTTCTTTTGGCAATTCAGCAAGTTTTAACCAATTTGGTCTTTCATTGATGGTTAAATTTGTCGAACACCCAGGAAGCAAAGAATTTATCAACGAAAGAACTTCTGTAACAACTCCAGCTGAACTTGAGTTCTTAAGCGGAGAAATGAAAGTTCGTTTCCATAAATTCCTAAATGGCAAAATCAACGCAGAAGAAATGGCAGAACTATGTAAATCATTTGAAGATTTAAGAAACAGGTCTCATATGGACAACAATACAATAGGTTGTGATATGGCTGAGATCGAAGCATTCTTCCAAAGAGAGGCTGCCGGTTTTGAAGAAGTAGCAGAAGATGTTGCTATGGCAGATGAAGAAGTTCAAGATGAAATGGAAGAGGAAGAATACGAATACGAAACCGAAGCTGATGATGATGTTGAATAGGCTAAACATTTAGCTTGGTTGAAAAAACACAACAAAACCTATAACGCACTCTGAAAAAGAGTGCGTTTTGTTTTCTATATAACAGTTTGAATTTTAGTTCAGCGTATCTACACAAACCCGAAACTTGCAAGCAGTGTCAATCTTTTAACCTAGTCCTCATCACTAGAAAACACTCTAGAAGTTGACATATGTGCATATATGTAGTATAATATAACTACTTTTATTCAATGAGGAGAATATTGGTATGACAACAATTAAAAATATTGGAAAAGATATTGCAAATCCATATGCCGCTGATTTTACAGAGGGACAATGCTTAACGGGCGAATGCTGGCCAACCGAAAGAATCAGCGTAATTAAAATGAAAGATGGTACATTTACACTTGGGTATGATGTTTACTATTTTGATGAACAAGGGAAACAATCCACTGAAACTTGCAGAATTAGAGTCAACAAAAAAACTAACACTCCTTACATTATGGTTGGGGGCGAGCATGATTTTACCGAAGAAAACTGTGATGAAGAAATCCGTGCTTTTGAATACACAAACGGGGGCCACCACCACTCTGTTGAAAATCAGAAGCCTCTTTTCACACTAACAGATGGTGGAAGTGTAAGCGAGCAAAGCGTTGTTTCGTTTGTTGCTAAATACTCTCACTTGCAAAGTTATTTCAGCTCATATGCACATCACGCAAACCTAAACCCTAAGGGCCTTGCTTTGATGGTTAAATTTATTGAAGATCCAAAAAATAGCAAATTAATCGCTGAAAGAGTAAGTTCTCCAACCAAAGAAGAATTGTCTATGATAGAAACTGAACTAAAAGCAAAAGTTGACCAATTCCTAAGTGGCGAGGTTGATGCACACAGCCTTAACTCGCTTATCACATATATCGAAGAATTGAAGAAAGGTAAAGCTATGTCAAAAAATCCAATTCTTATTGATATGATAAAGATTGATGAACACTATTCAACCCAAGAGGACCAACAATAATCAAGAACTTAAAAAATGTAAAAAGGTAGTAAAACCTATAACGCACTCTGGAAAAGAGTGCGTTTTTGTTTTGCCTGCAAATATTTTATGCGTTTTTAATGTTGCTTTTTATAGAAGCAACGATAAGCATCATAGTAAAACATTTTAAATTTTGTACACGCAAATAAGAAAGACAGGGAACTTTGGAGTGCACCCTACTCCATTCCTGTCTTTATGTTTTGAATTTTGAAGTTTTGAACGCTTGTTATTATTATATAATAAGTTTGATTTATGAATCAAAAGCCCTCTCATTGTTAAAATGCAAACTCCGCGCTTCTGCTTTCTTGAATTTGTGTGTAGGCTTGTTTGAGTCTTTTGCTTGAAATTTGAGGGTCTACCCCACCGCAAGCACCACCAAACACTGGAATTACAATGCAATTTACATCATTTTCAAGCGCACATATAAGTGTAGACCTCATACAATAATAAACTATCATATCATCTTTAATAACTGATGGATATTGCATTGTTGGCGTATGAATAAGCGACAAGTTTGGGAAATCAGTTTTTATAATAAAACTTGTCCCGACACCCTGCTCCCCATAAAAATGCTCTTTTATGTATGCTTGAACTTTCTTCTGAAAATCCCAACCAAGAATACTAGACAATGCGGCATCATATCCACCTGTCATACGCCCAAAAGCGTTTGCAGGACTTACCAAGCAGTCAATTTCTTCATTGTGCTCGCTGTAAAATCTTCTAATGTCTGCGTGAACAACTTTCACATTTGGGACATCACAAAACTCTTCTTCAAGAACCTTGCAAGTAAAACTATCCATATCAACAATGTAAATTTTTATTTCGTTTAGATGTTTCATTTCACACTCCCAACAAATTTATTTTTTAATTGCCATATACTTTGCAACTAGCAATTCTGTGATAGCATCTTTATATCCAGAGTTTGGTAATTCATTAAGAGAATACACACTAATAGCGCCATCTATAACCTCAGAATCTTCTAGTTTAATATTGTCTCGTTTTTCACAATCTAATGCAATATAACAATGAAGTCCATACATAAGCGTAGATGGAGATTCGTGATAAACACCCAAATCAATAAGATTAGAGGAAACCAATCCTGTTTCTTCGCTTAATTCTCTCATTGCGCACTCTTTATGGTCCTCACCCACTGAACCATACCCTTTTGGAACCTCATACCCCCAACTTCTAGCAGAATGCCTGAAAGTTTTGATAAAAACCATTTTCCCATCTTTTGTAACAGGCAAAACGGCAACACTAAATTCACCCCTCATTGCAAGTCTTAAAAAATTCCCTGATGCACCGCTCGGGAACAGTACTTCATCATTAAAAAATTCACAAAACCTGTTTTCGAAAACTTTAACCTCTTTTGTTATTTCAATTTCGCCCTTTTTACTATCACCTTTGTACATAATCAACTCCTCAGCTATAGAACTATTCATTATACTTAAATAGTATCATACCAACATAAGCAAGTCAAACAATTAACAAAAATTAAAGG
>JAZNEY010000012.1:0-13226 GCA_045588795.1 Clostridia bacterium
AACTCTTGAACACCATTTTGGTATTTATTCTTCCCGTGTAAATGTCCAAAAACAACCTTTCTTATTTGATATTTTTCAATTAGCTTTGTAAACTCACTTTCATCAAGATAACTATTATATGGAGGGTAATGCAAAACGCATATAATTTCTGCATCTGTATCACCTTTTAACTCGTGAGCCTTTTGAAGTGCCATTTCTAGCCTTATTTTCTCCCTATTTATCATCTTAATATCTTCTTCTGTCGGCTCTTTTTCTCTTTCGTGAATGAGCCAGCCACGAGTCCCACAAATTATTGTATTATCGAATTTAATCGCATCATTTTGTATTGCTTTAATAGAACTTGGAAGCCACGCACGAACTGAAGAAATACCTTTCCACCAGTAATCGTGATTTCCCCTTATTATAACTTTGTTGCCTTTAAGATTATGAATGTATTCAAAATCTTTCTTGGTTTTATCCATATTTATAGCCCAACTTATATCACCAGCAATAATGACTAAATCATCTTCGCTAACAACCCTATTCCAATTCTCAATTATTCTATTTTCGTAATCTTCCCAATTTTCACCAAACACATTCATTGGTTTGTCATCTTCGAATGAAAGGTGCAAATCAGACAATGCAAAAATCTTCATATTATTCTTCCGTAATAAATTGTGAAATTCTATTTAACAACTCATCTTTGCCTGTTTTTTTCAAAGATGAAACTACATATATGTTATCTAAACCAACTCTTAGTTCTTTTGCAAGCATTTGCTTTTGAATACCTATTTGAGATTTTGATAGCTTATCGCTCTTGGTTGCAACAATGGTATATGGTATAGCATAAAAATTCATAAATCCAAGCATTTGCATATCATCTACACTTGGCTTATGTCTGATATCAACCAAAAACAAAATATTTTTCAAGTTAGCATTACCAGATAAATAGCCCTCAATCATCTCGCCCCAAGAATGTCTTTCTTTACCAGATGCGGTGGCATAGCCATAGCCCGGCAAATCAACTAGCAAAAACTCATCATTATTAATTGAAAAATAATTTATAAGCCTAGTTCTTCCCGGCTCACTTGAGGTTTTTGCAACTTTTGCGTTTGTTAGAAAGTTTATCAAACTACTCTTCCCGACATTACTTCTGCCAACCATTGCAATCTCTTTTTTTTCATAACCAGTTTCTCTTGTTGTTGCACTTTTAAGAAACTTTACATTTGTTATCCTCATCTGTATTTTCACCTAAAGATATATTTGTATCTTCTTGCCTGTTTATAAGTTCGGTAACTATTTGAGAGCCTTCTTCTTTTACAATAATTCTTTCAAGACTATCCTCACTTGGCGCTTTGTACATTAATGGTATCATTGTATCTTCAAGAATATTTCTAAGTCCTCTTGCACCGGTACGCAATTTGATTGCTTTCTTTGCAAAAAATCTTATTGCTTCTTGCTCAAACTCAAGCGTTACATTGTCAAGTTTAAACATTTTAACATATTGCTTAATAAGTGCATTCTTAGGCTCTGTTAGAATCTTCACAAGCGCATCTTCAGTTAACGCTTCAAGACTTGTCGTGATTGGTATTCTTCCAACAAATTCCGGAATCAGACCAAACTTAATTAAGTCTTGTGGCTCACAATCTTTTAACGCAAGAGAAGTTTCAACTTCCTTATTGCTTTGAACATTTCCACCAAAACCAAAGCCTGATGTATCTTTTCTTTTCTCAATAATTTTTTCAAGCCCCACAAACGCACCACCACATATGAACAATATGTTAGAAGTGTCTATTTGAATAAAGTCTTGATTTGGGTGTTTTCTTCCACCGTGTGGAGGGACATTAGCGACAGTTCCCTCAATTATCTTTAACAAAGCTTGTTGCACACCCTCGCCTGAAACATCTCTTGTAATTGAAACATTTTCACTTTTTCTTGCAATCTTGTCAATCTCATCAATATAAATAATGCCTCTTTGAGCAGCCTTTATATCATAGTTCGCATTTTGTACTAATTTTAGCAATATATTTTCTACATCTTCACCAACATAACCAGCCTCGGTTAAACAAGTGGCATCAGCTGTTGCAAATGGAACTTGCAAAATCTTAGCAAGTGTCTTTGCGAACAATGTTTTTCCAGAACCTGTTGGCCCTAAAATTAAGATATTGCTCTTTTCAAGGTCTAAATCATCTTTTCCTGCTTTTGCATTCTCTGTGTTATACTTTACCCTTTTGTAGTGATTGTAAACAGCAACAGATAAAACTTCTTTCGCATCTTCTTGACCAACTATATATTTGTCAAGTTCACTTTTTATCTCCATAGGTTTTAATAACTCAGGAGCTGTTTTTTCTTCAACCTCTTCTCTTACAACTTTAATTTTTTCTTGTATTAAATTTTGGCATTCTTTAACACATTCATCACAAATGTAAGTAACCCCATCTGGGCTTGAAACAAGGTTTTTTACATCAACCTTGCTTCTTCCACAGAAAGAACAATGAGGAATTGTTATATTGTCCATTCTTATCTCCAATAATTATCTCTTATCAAATATTTTATCTATTAATCCATATTTTAGTGCTTCGTTTGCAGACATAAAATTGTCTCTGTCTGTATCCTTTTCAATTGTTTGAATATCTTGACCAGACTTTTCTGCTAAAATACTATTTAATTTTTTCTTTGTTTTTAAAATGTGTTGTGCGTGTATAGCAATATCACTTGCCTGCCCCTGCGCTCCGCCAAGAGGTTGATGAATCATAATTTCACTGTTTGGTAGAGCAAATCTTTTACCCTTTGTTCCAGATGCTAATAGCACAGCTGCCATAGATGCGGCCATACCAACGCAAATAGTTCTTACATCACATTTTACATAATTCATTGTGTCATAGATAGCCATTCCAGCAACAACACTGCCACCGGGACTATTAATGTACATCATAATATCTTTATCTGGGTCTTTTCCCTCTAGGTAAATCAACTGAGCAATTGCTAAATTTGCTGTTGCATCATTAATTTCGCCAGAAATAAATATAATCCTGTCCTCTAATAATCTTGAATAAATATCGTAAGACCTTTCGCCACGATTGGTTTGTTCAATTACCATAGGAACCATATAATCAAACTCTTTCATAAATCTTCTCCTTATCGGCCACTGCCATATATAGTATAAGTCTATGCAATTTCATTGTTTTCTTTCAAGAAGTTTATAACCTTATTTGTCAAAAGTTCTTGCTTTATAGAAACAAGTCCTTCATTGCCAAGCATTTGCTTGATCATCTCTGCCTTTTGAGAGTACATTGTTGCAAGCTCATCAACCTTGGCATCAACCTCTGCTTCTGTAACTTCAATCTTTTCGTTTTCTACAATAGCCTCTAACACAAGACTTGTTTTTACAGACTTTTCAGCATCTTGATATCTTTCTTTCTTAAATGCTTCTTCTGTTGTTCCCATAAATTCAAAATACGCTTCCTTTGTAAAGCCTTGAGCAGAAAGTCTTGCATTCAAATCGCTTAGCATATGATTCAATTGCTTTTCAACCATTTGTGTTGGAACTGCAAGTTCAACACCATCAACAATAGTAGAAATTAGGGTTTCCTCTGCTTTATGTTGAGCCATATGGTCTTTTTGATGTTTGATTTTTTCTTCTGTGCTCTTTTTCAATTCTTCAAGAGTTTCAAATTCAGAAACTTCTTTCGCAAATTCATCATCAACAGTTGGAAGCTCTTTTTCACGGATTCCAAGTACCTTTACAGTAAATACAACAGCCTTTCCAGCAAGTTCTTTGCTGTGATATTCTGATGGGAATGTAACATTGATATCCTTTTCTTCACCAATTGTCATTCCAACCATTTGCTCTTCAAATCCTGGAATAAATGTGTGTGAACCAATTGTTAATTCTTGGTCCTCCGCTGTTCCACCATCAAATTTTACACCATCTAATTTTCCTGAGTAGTTAAGATTGATTAAATCTCCCTCTTTTACTGCTCTATCAGTTATCTCAACAAATCTTGCGTGTCTTTCTTTAAGCGATTCAATTTCTTTTTCCACTTCTTCTTTTGTAACTGCAACTTTGTCTTTCTTTACAGAAATTCCTTTATAGTTCTTTACTTCAAATTCAGGTAAAACTACGATTGTTGCTGAAAATTCTACGCCACTTTTATCCATCTTTTGTACGCTTAGTTCAGGATAGTCTACTGGATAAAGTTCTTTCTCTTTTGAAAGCATTTCCATATAATATTTGGGGAAACATTCATTGATTGCATCTTCATAGAACATTGTTTCGCCATATGTTTTTTCTAAAATTGGGCGAGGAACATTACCCTTTCTAAATCCCTCTTTGTTGTATTTTCCCTTGTTGTGTTGATACGCGTGTTCAACTTCCTTTTCCCATTCTTCAGCAGATAGGATAAAATCGATTTTAATTTGATTGTCTTGTTTTTCATTTAATGTATATTTCATTTTTCTTCTCCTTATTTTTATGTGATGTTAAAACAATACTAAAACGACAATTGCAAAAATTGCAAGCACACCAGAAAATATGATTTTTATTGTCTCACTAAAAATTGTAGACTTAATTACTTTCAACGCATTTTCCTTTCTTTCAACAAATCTTAAATCAATTATGTTTTCCGGATTTGATTCATAGTTCAACAACTTCTCTTTAAAATTTAAAACTAGAAATATTTTCCTTATTGCAAACAAGCATATTGCAATAAAAGAAAGTGCATATAGCGAAATTGCAAAATATGCAGCAAAGAACTTGCCAAAAAGAACATAAATTGCCACTGCTATTGTTGCAAGCGAAAACGAAGCAATTAAACCATATTGAATGGTATCATCTTTCTCATCTAAATATGTCATAACATCTCCTTTTTTAACAGACTTATTAATTATATCATTAATAAATTGTTTTGTCTAGAACATTTATTTTTAATTTTTGCAAACTTTCAATATTTTTGTAAAATAATCTGGTATATCACACTCAAAAGTCATAAATTCTTTTGTCGTTGGGTGAGTAAACGACAACTTTCTTGCGTGTAATAATTGCCCATCAAGTTTAAATTTTTGAACTTTATAACCGTAGACTTTATCGCCCACAATTGGGTGTCCAATAAACTTTGAGTGCACCCTTATTTGATGAGTTCTTCCAGTTTCTAAGTCAAATTGCATAAGTGTATAATTTTCAAATCTTTCTAGCACCTCAAAATGAGTTATTGCAATTTTTCCACCTTGCACGACCGCCATTTTTTTTCTATCACTTTCACTTCTTCCAATTGGTTGATTGATAGTTCCCGAGTCCTCTTTCACGGCACCCTCAAGAAGTGCAACATATTGTCTTTTACAACTTTTTTCTGCTATTTGTTTTGCAAGATTAAAATGTGCCTGATTGTTCTTTGCAACTACAAGCAATCCGCTTGTGTCTTTATCTATTCTATGCACAATGCCCGGTCTTATATTTCCGCCAACATCACTAATCTGCCCATTAAAATGATGCAAAATTGCATTAACCAATGTACCATTATAATTACCGGGCGCTGGATGAACTGTCATACCTTGAGGCTTATTTATCACCGCTAAATCATTGTCCTCATACACAATATCTAGCGGTATATCTTCCGGAAAAGCATTGATTTCATTTCCAATTTCATTAAAGTCAACCACATCTCCGACTTTTAAAATCCTGCCTGCCTTTGACACCTCTCCATTAACAAGAGTTTCTCCAGCCTCAACAGATTTTTTAATTTGTGACCTAGTTATATCGGCTATTTGTTCATTTAAAAAAACATCTAATCTTTTCCCAGCCCCAAACTCTTCAATTATCAAAACTTCACGCATAACAATAACTTAACTCTCCTGTTTTTTGTCTTTGTGTAAAAATATAACATAATAACACATCATAGCAGTTCCAACGCAAATTGCAACATCTGCAATATTACATATAAACCCAAAAGGTTCTAAGTAAAGAAAATCACGAACTGAGCCAATGAAATACCTGTCTATAAAATTTCCAAGAATTCCCCCGGACAAAACCCCAAGTGTATACTTGAAAAATTTTGAATCTGAAAGCCAATTTGTAAAGATTAACGCAAATACTAAAAACAAAACTATTGTCGTGAAGATAATGAAAAACACCCTCGCCCCACTAAGCATTGAAAAAGCAGCACCATCATTAAGAGATGGCACATTATATAAAAAATAAGGTATGTATGTAAAATTCTCACTCATTAAAAATATTTTGGTTATTTGGTCAATAGTAACAACCAATAAACAAAGCACTAAAGATATTGTAATTACCATTATTCCTCCGACTTGTTATTGTTTAGGAACTTTTCGATTTCTTCCCTAGTTTTACAATTTGATTTAAAATCATCAAACGCAATAAATCCGTGCGCTCCTGTTTTCATTTCTTTGTCAAAAAATAAATATTCCACATCTACGCCAAGTTCTTTTAGTTTGTTATAAAACTCCAACGACTGCCCCTCGTGAAGTTTATCTACTTCACCACTTGCAATAAAAGTTCTTGGGAAAGATTTTGTAACATATGTTATGGGCGACAACTTTTGCATTTTTTCACTATCCCCAAACTCCTTCCACAAACAGGCTTTAAGATATAAGTCAATTGATGGAAAACCGCTTTCAAGGACACTTTCAAGGTCGTATACCCCATAGAAAAGCATTGTCTCAGTTATAGTTGGCATATCTTTTGATTGCTTAGGATAAATTGACTCAATTTCACCTGAGGACTGCATTCCAGCAATCAATGAAGATATATGTGCACCCGCAGAATCGCCCGATAATATCACCCTTGAAAAATCTGCATTGTAGTGGTTTTCTAAATAACCTTTAGAACTTCTAATTATTTCTATGCAATCACCTATAATTTGTTGCAAATTATACTTTGGAGCAAGAGAATAATTTACATTACACACAATGTATCCCATTTTAGCCAGTCTTTTACAGAATGTACAATAAAAGCATTTATCATACTCTACCCAGCCACCACCGTGAAAGTAAAAAATTACCGGCAACGACTTTATTTGATAAAGTTTAGATGGAAAGCACACTTGAAAATTGTTTTGTCTCTTGCCCTTAATTGGGTAAACATTTTTTGATTTTCTAACACCATTAATATTCTTATTGAAATTTACAAACAACCTTGAAATGCCATACAATAATTTACTTACAGTCTTTTTTGTGCCAATAATCAATCTTTCCATAAAACTCTCCTTTTTAATTATAACAAATAACTAAAAAAAAGAAAAGTAAAAACAAAAACACTTTCAAGATTGAATGTGTTTTTGTTAAATTTTACTATTATTTTACAATATTTAAGTGAATATGTGCCTCCCTTAACTGTTTATCAGTTATTAAACTAGGTGCGCCCATCATTACACTTTGTGCTTTTTTGTTCATTGGGAAAGGAACAACTTCTCGAATAGACTCCTCTTCTGCAAGAAGCATCAACATTCTGTCTATGCCTGGTGCTATTCCAGCGTGTGGTGGAGCACCATACTGAAAGGCTGTGTATAAAGCAGAAAACTTTTCTTCTACTTCCTTTTCAGAGTATCCAGCAATTTCAAATGCCTTTAATAATACTTTCGGGTCAGCATTTCGTACAGCACCACTTGAAAGTTCAATTCCGTTGACAATAATGTCAAATTGCTCTGCAACAATTTGAAGAGGGTCCATTGTGGTAAGAGCCTCCAATCCTCCCTTTGGTTTACTGAATGGGTTATGACAAAAGTCTATTTTACCAGCCTCTTCGTTGATTTCATACATTGGGAAATCTACTATCCAGCAAAACTTATACTCGCCCTTTTTAATGAGATTCAATCTTTTTGCAAGTTCTGTACGCAGAATTCCAATTAGCTTCGTTGCCTCTTTGTAACTTCCCGCCTGGAAGAAGATTGTATCTCCCTCCTTTGCCTCACATTTTTCTATGATTGCTTTTAATTGTTCTTCTGTTAGAAATTTTAGCAATGGTCCAACCATTTTATCTTCATCTAATCTAATCCAGGCAAGACCCTTTGCACCACTTAAAACCATAAAAGTTTCAAGAGAATCATAAAACGACCTAGACTCACCAACCGTTTTAACGCATATTGCTTTTACAGTTTTTCCAGCAAAAGGCTGAAATGCAGAGTCCACAAAAACCCCTGTTAAGTTTTTACATTCCAAAGGGTTACGAAGGTCGGGTTTATCAGTTCCAAATCTTTCAAGTGATTCTTTATATGTAATTCTCTCAAAAGGAACTTTATCAACTTTCCCTTTCCCAAATTTTTTGAAAATTTTTGGCAAAACATCTTCCATTACAGCAAAAACATCTTCCCCTGTCGCAAAAGCCATTTCCATATCAAGTTGATAAAATTCCCCCGGACACCTGTCGGCTCTTGCATCTTCATCTCTAAAACAAGGTGCAATTTGAAAATATTTATCCACTCCTGCACACATTAAAATTTGTTTAAATTGCTGTGGTGCTTGTGGAAGTGCGTAAAATTCTCCCGGATGTAATCTGCTCGGAACAATATAGTCTCTTGCACCCTCTGGGCTTGAAGATGTTAAAATTGGAGTTTGTATTTCCATAAAACCAAGTTCTTCCATTAATTTTCTTGCATAACTAATGACCTCGGAGCGCAAAATGAGATTTTCTTTCATTCTCTCATTTCTAAGGTCTAGATACCTATATTTAAGTCTAACATCTTCACTTACCCTTGTGCTTTCGGATATTTCAAATGGTAAAGATTTTTTACACTTTCCTAAAACCTGTAATTTTTCAACCACAAGTTCAATTTCACCAGTTTTAAGTTTTGGGTTGATGTTGGATTCTTCCCTCGCCCTAATTAACCCCTCAACACTGATAGTACTTTCTTTTGAAATTTTAAAATATTTTTCTTCTTGAACAATAATTTGCATTACTCCATAGAAGTCTCTAAGGTCTATAAAAACCACACCTCCGTGGTCTCTTACAGATGAAACCCAGCCCGACAGGCGTACGCGCTTGCCTATCATAGATTTATCCAAATCGCTTGTTAGATGACTTCTGTAAATGTTTTCTCTTTTAAACATATTTTCCTCCTACTAAAAAAATAGAGCACAACCTTTTCGTTTGTGCTCTATTAAACTCTTATTAACGCTAATAATAAATTTTTACAAACAGAAAAGAGATTACCTCATAGTGTAATTTAAAATGTTATTATTATTGTTATCATTAATTAAAAATGTTTTAATCATAACATTTTCCCCTCTTTCAAATTTGCAAATATATGTTATCACATTTTGTGCTGTTTGTCAAGCGTTTTTTGCTGGTAGCATAAAAACCAGTCAACTTTTGACTGGTTTTTGCTTTATTGTTCTATTATATCAATTTTGAAGATTCCAACATTATATGGTCAATCCATCTAACCCCAATTCGGAAAGATAATTGTTTCTAGCCCACACAGAATAAGACCTACGCCAATCTGTACTTGATAACTGGTCATATTTTCTATAAACACAATCTTTAAACTCGTCCCAATCAACATAACTTTCGAGGCTTGCATGGTGAGATGCGTCATCAAAATATGCGACAAAATCCATCATTGTTGAAAAGTTTTTGCAAGGAAAGCCCTCATCATCTACACGAATTAAGTTTGAAGTACTTTTTGCGAGTTCTTCTTCAACTCTTGCATAACATTCAAGTTCTCTTTTCTCAACAACCGGAAGATTTTCCACAAGTTCTGCTAATCCACTTAACCTAACGGAAATATTATCAATACCACCAACCCCCAATTTTTTCAAATCAATGCTCTCCAAATCGTAATAGTTCAACTGCCTTGCCCTCATCAATAATTGCAACAACTCTCTATAAGATGAGTAGTAAACAGGTTTGCCACCATTAAAATTTGAACTTTTACCTCCAAAATAAGCATATTTTTCAGTTGAAGATGCTGGAATATCCATTTTTTGTAAACAGTCATCTATTATGTCTGTCAAAACTTTTAGAACATAAATTGCTGGAACAAGTTCTTGTTTTACATTATCCCAATTACCTCTAACATTTTGAGTTTGCAAAACAAAACCAAATTCACCTATTACAATCCTAGATTGTAGAAAATCTCTATAATCTTCTCTTTGAAATTTAAATAAATTATTTTTAATAAGATAATCAAACACTTCCATATAGGTTTGTGTTGCAATTCTATATTTTATATCCATGTCGTTCCCCCTATTTTAATTCCTCATAACAGATTTTACTTGATAAGCTCAATCCATTTCATTATGAGCCATTAAAATATTACCCTTTTGTTTTTGTTGTTAACAATTGCTACCTAGTAAAATAAAGTATAACACAATATTTTCGAAATTACAATAGTATACAGATAATTCCTCCTCTTCCCTCATTCGTTATTTTACTCAATGTTTTACGCATTTTAATTTGTGCCTCTTCTGGGAATGCTTGAACTTTGCTTACAATTCCATCATGGGCAAGCTCAGAAAGAGTCTTTCCAAACATATTTGTATTCCAAATTTGATTTTGTGTCTCTTCATCAATTTCACCACTTGAAAGCATTCCCTCAGTAATGCCAATACCACCAACTGCTGGTGTTACCTCAGACTCCACATCTACTTTTAAAATATGCAAACTTGATGCCTTTGCTTTTAGTCTAACACCAGAATTTCCAGATTTTCTAACAACTTCTGGTTTAGATAGTTCTAGGTCCTGTACATTTGGAACAACAACACCATAACCTGTTTCGCTTGCCCTTTCTAACGCCTCTTTTAATTTTGAATATTCTTTTTTAGCAAGTGCAGCCTCTGTAATATAGTTTATCAAGTCAAAGTCATTAGAAATAGTAATTCCTCCAATATCACTTAGTGTTTTGTAGAATAGACTTGAAGATGCACCTATAAAGTAGTTGATTTCACCTTTCGCAAGATTTATATCTTCAACAGCAGGTTTTTCAACTCCATCAACGCCATCAAATAAAGAGAATGCTTTTGTATAATCTGTCATTTTAGAAAGCGATAATAACGAAACTTCGCTTATAATATTTTCAATTATCTCATTTGTTACAGGCAAACTTCTCATCCATTCTGGAAGTTTTACATTTATTTTCTCAACAGGAAATTCAAACAAGACCTTTTCAAGCACTTTGTTGAAATCTTGTTCTGTCATATTTGCGACATCTTCAATTAAAACCGGAACTCCATATTTTTCTTCCATAGCAATTTTCAACTTTAATGTGTCCTCTGCATTTGGCTCGGCAGAGTTTAAGACCACAACAAAAGGCTTGTTTAATTGTTTAAGTTCATTTATAACCCTTTCCTCTGCTTCAACATAATCTCTTCTTGGAATTTCACCAATTGTTCCGTCTGTCGTAACAACAATACCAATTGTGCTGTGCTCAGTTATAACTTTATGCGTTCCAATTTCAGATGCTTTGGTAAATGGCATACTTTCATTTGCCCAAGGAGTTTTTACAAGCCTTGGCATTTCGCCATCACTATGTCCAACTGCCCCATTTATTAAATACCCCACGCAATCAATTAATCTTATCCTTGCCCTTGCATTTCCCTCAAGCGAAATTTCGACAGCCTCGTTTGGAACGAATCTTGGTTGCATTGTCATAATTAATTTTCCACTTCCAGATTGTGGCATTTCATCTTCGGCTCTTCTCTTGTCATTAAAATCTTTTATATTAGGCAAAACCAATTTATCCATAAACCTTGAAATAAAAGTTGATTTTCCAGTCCTAACAGGCCCAACAACTCCAACATAAACATCTCCATTGGTTCGGCTTGCAATCGATTCATAAATATTCATTTTTAAAGCCTCCTTTTGCTTATAATTAAGATTATTCAGCAACTATTGTGTTTATGATTATTTTTTAGTACACAATTTTTAACAATCAAAAAACACCCACAAATATTGTAGGTGTTTTGTCAAAACTTCGTTTATATTTAAATTTTATTTATTTGATTGTTTGTATTTCTTTTTTACAGATTTAATTAGGTCAACTTTGCTTTCCTTTCCAACAAGAAGCCTTTCAATATTCTTTCTGTGCGCGTACCAAGTTAATAAGAATACTGAAAATAGCAACAAGCAAACAACCTTGCTTTCGGAAAGTGGTAAAGTATTCTTTGCTTTTATCCCCTCAAATACAGTAAGCACTGTAACGCATATAAAAGATGCCATTGAACCATACTGAAAAAGTAGCCAACTTGTTCCAGCAACAACAACAACAATGGCTGTTACTGCCGGATTTGAAGCAAAGAAAACACCAAGCATTGTTGCAATACCCTTTCCACCTTTAAATTTATAGGCCACAGGATAAATATGTCCAACAATAACACTTATTCCAGATATGTAAGTCATTATCATATTATCAAATAAGATTATTGTTATAAGCACTGGCACAAAGCCTTTTAATATGTCTAAAATGAAATTTAATAGGCCAATTTTGAAACCAAAATTTCTTAATACATTTGTTGTTCCTGGGTTTCCACTTCCCATTTTTGTTATGTCTGCATTAAGTCTTGCACTTATCATTCTGGCAACAGAAATATTTCCAAACGCATAAGAAACTATTACAACAAGTAATATATGCCACCAAATCATTTATCACCTTCTCCTTTTATCTGACATCTGAATTGTCCATTTTGTTCTTTATTACAAGTTCAATTGGTGTACCTGTAAAATCCACCGCTGTTCTTATCGAGTTTTCAATATACCTTTTGTAACTTTCCGGCATTAAATCCCCATTATTTACAAAGATTACAAATGTTGGAGGTGTAACACCACTTTGAGTTGCATAATATATTTTTAATCTTTTTCCATTCACAACTGGTGGAGCATTGCTTATAACCGCATCTTGAATTATATCATTCACATCACGAGTCTTAATTCGCTTTGTATTATTTGCATAAACCTCTTCAACTGCTTGCATTAATTTTTCCATTCTTTTTCCAGTTAACGCAGATAAAAATACAGGTTTAAAATATCTCATAAAATCAAGTTCATTTTTTAACTTGTTTTCATACTCTTTCATTGTTGAAGTTTCTTTTTCAATTTTATCCCACTTATTGAAAACTATAACAGATGGCTTTTGCTGCTCGTGCACAAGCCCTGCAATTTTTACATCTTGCTCGCTAATTTCCTCTGCAACATCCATAACAACCACAACAACATCTGCTCTTCTTATGCTGTCAAGTGTTCTAAAAATTGAATATTTCTCAACACTTTCATCTTCAATTGAGCGTTTTCTTCTCAT
>JAZNEY010000013.1:0-4430 GCA_045588795.1 Clostridia bacterium
AAAATTTAGAAAAAATCATAGGAACAAGAATTAAACTAGAAAAAAATGTTTTGTGTGATGTAAAAATTACATATACAAATGAAGAAGGCAGTGTTTCGTATGAACTGATAGAGGTCTATACAAATGGTGTGAATGAACAAACTAAAAAAGAAATTGAAAGTTTAGTTAAAGAGTATCTCGATTGTCCGGTGGTGGTTTATGTTTAAATTTTTAAAGTCAAATTTTTTAGCAAATAAAAAAGTTCAACTATCGATAGCTGTAATTTTAAGTATGGTGGTATTGCTTATTGCTTTCAGTGGTCAAGAAAAAACAAATGCAAACGAAACAAAAAATCAAGAAGAAACTACAGCGCAAAGTTATGAAGAAGATGTTGAAAATCGAATCGAAAATATAATAAATTCAATTTCGGGCATAAGTGGGGCAAAGGCTTTTGTTTATACCAAAAGTTCAATTGAAATTATTTATGCAGAAGATATTGATAAAAAGCTGTCAGGGAACGAGAGCAATATTTCGGCAGAGTCGCAAACAGTAGTTTTTTCAAAAGATGGTTCAAAGACTTCCGCTGTTGTAATAAAAAAAATTTACCCGGAAATTGAGGGTGTTTTGGTCGTAGCAAAAGGTGCAGATGATGAAAAAAAGCGAATTATGATAATTAATGCACTTGCGAGTGTTTTAGGTATAAATATTGGTTCAATTGAAGTTCTAGCAGGTTAGATGTGTGCATAACATTTATTATGTGAGGTGAAAGGTATGAAATTAATATTTTTTAAAAAAACAAGACAATTTATTAAAAACAAAAAGAAAGCATTTATTGTTGCAGGAATGGCTTTACTGTTGGTTGTAACAGGTGTTATAAACTATAAATTAAATACTATGCCAGAGGAAGAAGCGGAGCCAACTTCTGTAGTTTCAGCTAACTTCTTTGATACATATAAACTAGATAGAGATGCTTCAAGAAATTCTCAACTAGAAATGCTAAATGAGATTGCGAATAATGCATATGCAACAGAGTCTGAAAGAAGTACAGCTCTTCAAAGCAAAGCAGAACTTCAACAGAAGATGGAAAAAGAGCTTATACTTGAGGGTCTTATTAAAGCTAAGGGCTTTGAAGATGCTGTTGTTACAATAGGTTCAGAATACTACAATGTTATTGTAAAAGGTGGACAATTAACCCAAGAGCAGGCAACTCAAATATTGGGAGTGGTAACTTCTGAGACAAAGACCAGTCCATCAAATGTAAAGATTATTCCTGTGGAATAAATCGTATAAAATTATTGCAAAAGCGAAAGACTTGTGATATAATGCAATTAGTCTTATTGGGTGGTGTTTAATATGTCACAAAAAAATGCAAAATTTAAAAGAAAAAAAAGTGCAGACTTATCTTATAAAAAAGATGTTGTTGTGCAAATTATTGAGCTTGCCGCGAAAGAAATCTCGGGTGTAACATCATTAAGTTCAACTTTTGGATTAAACCTAAGAAGTGCTTTTTCAAAGAAAATGAAAAAGGGTGTTGCAATATCTTTTACTGAAACGGGGTTGATAATTGATGTATATGTCGATATGTTGTTTGGCCATTCGGTAAATGATGTCGCATTCCGTGTGCAAGAGAATATAAAAAGAAGTGTTGAAAGTATGACCGAATTTAAAGTTAGGCGTGTAAATGTTCACGTTTACGGTGTTGCGTTTCAACAAGATGAAAGTATTTATTTATAAAATGTTACGACAAACCCTATTTATTTTGTAGGGTTTGTTTGTATTGAGGGAATTTATGACAAATCAAATGAAGAAAATATTGATGATTTGTTTAGTGCTATCATATGTGAATTTTGCTGGTCTTTCAATTATCTTTATTGTATCAGGGTTTTCATTTTCTTATGTGATTACATATGTGTTCTGGGCGTTAAGTGTTGCACTATGCGTGTATTTTCAATATTTACAAATTATAATAGCAAAAGAAGATAAGGAGTTCGCTCAGCAGATTTTTTATGCAAAAAAATTACTTGAGCTTAGAGAACTTGCGAAGTTAAGATTTTATAAAAGTCGTGGATTAGAACCTATGTATAACGAAGATGGAACTGTTATGGACCCAGACACTTTTATTGGAATTTTAACGAAACTAGATGAAAATGGTAATCTTGTAAAGTCAATTTATGAGATTCTTGGAATTGAGCCAGTTTTTGACAAGGATGGAAATGAAGTACCTGTCATTGTGGTATTAAAGCACTTAATGAAAAAACCAAGAACATCTAAATTTTCAGATATTAAAGGCTTATCGAAAAAGATGGTTTTAAAAGGTACTGAAAAATCAGTTTCAAAAGATGATAAAGCAAGTGAAAAGAAAAAAGCACAGGCAAAAGCTCCGCAAACTGCATCAAAGGTTAAGTTTAAAAAAGATGTACCTGCTGTTTATGCTGCTTTTGTGAGGCCGAAGCCTAAATCATCTGATAAAAAAGTCAAGAAAAACGATAATAGTTCTGGAGAAAATCAAGAGAAAAAAAATCAGGCAAGCGCAGTAGCTCAAAACACGGCGGGTGGTAATAATGGCAATAGGGGAAATGAGCCAGTTGTGGTTGCAAGGTCTGTTAATAATGGATCAGAAATTTTAAAAAGTGTAGAAACTAAAGAAGAGCAAAATGTTGCAATAATGGAGTAATAGAGGTTAATATGAGTAGAGTAATATCAAGAGAAGAAACTTTTAAGTTGATATTTGAATATTGTTCAACAGGTGATGTGAACGATTTTTCTGTCGAAGAATTGATTGCTGAAAACAAACAAGTCGAAGAGGCGTATGTTAAGCAGGTTTATTTTGGTGTCGTTGATAAGTTCAGTGAACTTAAAGAAGATATTAATAAAACATCAAAAACTTTTACAGTGGACAGAATATTTAAGGTGGATTTTGCTTTATTGTTGCTTGCTTTGTATGAAATCAAGTATATGCCTGAAATTCCAAATGCTGTAAGTGTTAATGAAGTTTTGAATTTATCAAAAGTTTATTCAACAGAAAAGAGCTATTCATACATTAATGGTATCTTATCAAATTTTGTAAAGGTTGTAAAAAATGACTAAACTAACGCTTTCAGTAACACAGATAAGTAACTATATAAAAAGTATCTTTGATAATGAAGAATTGCTTTTGGGTGTTAGCGTGTTTGGAGAAATTACAAACCTCAAACCATCTGCAAGAGCAATTTATTTTGACATAAAAGATGCAGACAGTGCACTCCCTTGCGTGTGTTTCGACCAATATTTAATGAGCGATTTTAAGTTTGGTGATAAAGTTACTGTAACGGGCAAATTAAATTATTACGCCAAGACTGGAAAGTTGAGTTTCATAGCAAGTAAAATTGAAAAGTTTGGAGTGGGCGACCTATATAAGCAATATATTGAACTAAAAGAGAAACTTGAAAAGGAAGGCGTATTTGATTTAAGATATAAAAAGGAACTTCCTCAGTTTCCTCGAAGAGTCGGCGTTGTAACAAGTGAAACGGGCGCTGTAATAAGGGATATTGTAAGGGTAGCAAGAAAGAAAAATCGCACAACAGATATAGTCTTATATCCAGTTAAGGTGCAAGGAGTTGGTGCGGATAGGGAAATTATAAAGGGTATTGAATTCCTTGACAACTATGATGTCGATTTAATTATAGTTGCAAGAGGTGGTGGTTCTTTTGAGGATTATCAACCATTCAACACCGAACAAGTTGTTCGTGCTGTGTTTAATTGTGGTAAACCTGTTGTCAGTGCGATAGGACACGAAAACGATTGGTCTCTTATTGATTTTGTTGCAGATGTAAGAGCGAGTACTCCAAGCGTTGCGAGCGAAGTGGCTTTTTATAGCGAAGAAGAGTTGATGTCAAAGGCATACAATATATTAAAAATGTCTCTACTAAGATTAGAAGAAAGAAACAATCAAGCAAAGGAACAAATTGATAACATAAAAGAAAGCCTTGTTGATGGTATGGAATTTGTGTTAATTGAAAACAAATCGAAAATAGATGATGTTTCAACAAAAATAAATCAGCAGATTTCAACCGTAATTGATAACTGCTCAAACAAGATTGACAAACTATCAATAAGAATAAGCAGTGCAAATCCTCTTGAAATTATGAAGAGGGGATTTAGTCAATTAAAAACTTTGAAAGGGAATATTGTGCGCTCTGTAAATGAAATTACTGTTGGTGAAAGTGTGTCTACAAGCCTTGTTGACGGAGAGGTTGTATCAATGATTACTGAAATTAAGGAGAAATAAGAATGAAACCAGAAGAAATGTTGAAAAGATTAGAAATAATTGCAGAGAAATTAGAGGACAAAGATATTGATATTGAAGAGGCGACCAAATTATTTGAAGAGGGTGTTGAACTAATAAAACAAAATTATGAGATTTTGAAAAACGCATCTGCAAAGGTAACAGTTTTAAAACAAGAACTTGAAAA
>JAZNEY010000014.1:0-7083 GCA_045588795.1 Clostridia bacterium
TATTTCAAAAAATACAAATGGTTATGCGTAGGCTTTTGGGCTATGCTCATAGCCTGTGGTACTATTGGCTTTTTTATCCCTGTCATACTTGGAAATGTAATAAACGAAATTGCGACAGCGAACTTCGATAGTGCATTAACTTATGCTTGGATATTGTGCGCATTAGAGCTTATCAACTTGTTTTTCAGTGTCCTCCAAACCCCATTTTTTAAAATGCTAGAAAACAAGGTAAAACTTGATGTAAAGATTGATGTTGTCGGAAACTCATTTAATATCAACATTGGTCAATACGAAAAAATGGGCAATGGACTTTTTATCACAAGGCTCACAAGCGACCTAGATTCATTATCCAACTCATTTAAAGTTATAAGTGAAACCATTGTAAACTTTATGAGCAAAATCGGTTTCCTTGTCTATATCTCTATAATCAACATTTGGCTCGGTGCATTTTTACTAATGTTCATAATTGTAAGATATTATGTATATCAAGTTCGAATTCACTACTATTCAATTTTAAAACCAGTTGTTTTCAAAAAGAGTGAAACAGTTAACAGTACTGTTGGCGAAACCATAAGAGGAATTAAAGACATCAAAACTCTTGATATGCAAAACACTTTACTGTCTCAGATTGAGACTCAACAAACCGAGTATATGCGAGCAGATAACAAAGAATGGTATGTTGGAATATTACTAAGTTCGTTTGCAACATTTGTTGGAATTATCTGCAATTTGCTTTTTATTATTCTTTGTATAACGCTTATGCAAAAGGGTCATATTGAAATTGCAATTTTTTACACCGCATATGTATACAAATCTCACGTAATGGACTTTGCAATTCATCTTGGAAACTTGCAGAACTACCTAAAAGAAATCGAAGTTTCTGCGTGGCGAGTATTTGACCTAAAAGATGGAGTAAAATATCAATTCAACAAATATGGAACAGAGGACCTTGATGAATACAGAGGAAACATTGAATTTCAAGAGGTTGAGTTTGGTTATACCCCACAAGAAAAAGTTTTAAAAGGTGTAAGTTTCAAAATAAGAAGAAATACTCACGTTGCATTTGTCGGCGAAAGCGGTTGTGGGAAATCAACCATTGTAAGCCTCATTTGTAAATTATACACACCGACAAAAGGAAACATAAGGTACGACAACAAAAATGATGAACTACTAAGTGAAAAGTTTTTCAAGAAAATCACAATGATAAACCAATTCCCTTACCTGTTCAATATGACAATCAGGGAAAATATGCAACTTGTCAAACCTGACGTTACTGATGATGAAATTTATGAGGCGCTAAGTTTAAGCAATGCATTTGAATTTGTATGGGCTCTTCCAAACAGACTCGACAGTTATCTTGGCGAGGGCGGAACAAGACTATCTGGCGGACAAAAGCAAAGGATATGTATTGCAAGGGCACTTTTAAAAGACGCAAAGGTTATAATATTTGATGAAGCAACAAGTTCACTTGACAACATATCACAGGAAAAAGTTATTGAGTCAATTGACCAACTAAAAAGCCAAAAAACAATTATTACTATCGCCCACAGATTATCGACCATTGAAAGTTGTGATGAAATTTTCTACATAGACAAAGGCTTAATTGTCGCACACGGAACACACGAAGAATTAATGGCGACAAACAAGATGTACAGAGCATTATACAACAAGCAAAAGAAAGAGGGCGTAGAAACCGAAAATCTAACCTAACAAAAGCTAGTAACGACACAAAAAAAACAGGCAAATTTTTGCCTGTTTTTTGTCTATAAACTTTAAACCTTTTCTAATATCCTTTTAGCCCTTTTAAACGGAATTGGTGCACTTTGCTCATTTACAAATCTATCAATTCGCTCAATTTTTGCCATCATTTTGACATTTTGCACCCCTACCGGAACAAATACTCGGTCTCCAACCTCAACCCCTGAAAGGTCAACAATATACCAATATTTTGCACCACACAAAGGACCTTTTTCTACTATCTCAACCTTTGCAAAATCTGCAACTCGTAGTTCTCTTATATCCCCACCTGCAAGTGAATGTATCATACAACCCAGTCTCCTTTTATTCTATTATAATCCAACCACAAACTTTTATCAAGCATAATCAATTGACTTTTAAAACACGAAAGATTTATAATTACTACAAAACAACAAGGTAGGTTTTCAAAGTGGAAGATAGTTTCAATTTAGAAAACAATTTCATCAATAATTACAGACAAAATTCTTCTCTCGATTTTTCATCTATTGAAAATGACCTAAATAAAATTATAAACTCATACGAAGGAAGAAATACACTCAATCAAAAAATTGTTTTCACAGAAGAAGATTCAATCGATAGTCCAATTCAAATCACAGACAGCTTAATCAATATAAATAAAACAAGAATAAGGACAATTCACAGACTAGACATTGACTCTAATAGTATATTTTTCAGTGATTGGATTTGGGGTTTTTATAAAAACGAAAAAACAAGAACTAGCAGGCCAAAAGAAGAAAGATTGCTAACCGATTATATTGACAAGGCAAAAGCAAAAAACTCTTTGCCAAAACTTACAAAACTTGGAAGCGTTAGAACAACAGAATTTGAACTTTTAGACTTTACATATTTTGGACACAAGACCATATTACACAATACTAAAAAAGAGGATTTTAAAAAAGAGACAATTCGAGAGGCCTCTAAAAGAGACATTCAAAGTATTTTTGAGATAATGTACGACTTGCTTTTTGAAAAATTTAAAAGCGAAAAAACTCAACAAAGAGATATATCTCCTGCAATTTTAAATGCAAAACACTATTCCATAACAAGACTTGAAGAGTTGCGAAAAACAAATTACCTATACGACACAAATCTTTCTCTTCACCTTGTTAACACATCACCATTATCGAAAAACGCATCAAGCGAAAAAATATCAAATGATATTTGGAATTCTTATATGAAATTATATAATATTATCACAGCAAACAACCACAGCGAAGTTTTTACACATTTTCACTTGTTAATATCTAAAAGCAAAAATGCAATTATAGACAAACTAAAAAGACAGGCAGATGATATTTTAAAAATTACAACCCTCGCAAGAAAAAGACTTATATCACTCAATAACCCCTATCTTACATTCAATTAATAACAAAAGGACACTTTAAAAAATTAAAGCGTCCTTTTATATTGTTACATCTCACTACCATCTGTTAACAACTTTTTCTGCAAATCCCAAGAAGTCTTTTAAAACTATCTTTTCACCATTATCTAAAACCATAGTTCCATTAAACTTTCCAAACACTTGATGTTGATTACTACTTATCACCACGACATTGGCATTTGAGTGCCTGTCAATAATAGGAGTAAAATTCATTTCAAATCTTTTATCACTTGAACTAAATGTCCAAGGGCTCATAAAGGCATCTCCACCTTTTTTATCTTTTGGAATGTTGAATGTTACTTCTTCAAGTTTATGAGCAACCCCATCAACAAAAATCATATTCTCACTTGCATTTGTTGTATCACCAAAGCCATAGCCTATATTAAAGCCGATTTCGTGTCCATTAGCGACTCCACAGCCAGCACCCCAATACCAAGTATTTTTATAAGTCCAAACACCTCTGCCCCAATCAAGAATTGCCCTTGTATCATCACCAAAAACAATTTCCTCTTCTCCAAGTTTTACCTTGCCTTTTACTTTAAATCCAACAATTTTCTGATTGTAATAGAAAGCAGTATCCTTTTCCTTGAACGGTGTAATAATGACCATACTATCACGAGGCTCTTCTGTAAGCACAAATTCGCAATAAATATCTTTGCCACCATCAAAATTTTTCATAAATGCTTTTAAGACTCTTGTCTTTCCATCATTTAAAAGTTCAAATCTATAATTTTTCGCTTCAACTTTCACATCTCCAACTTTACTAGTTGATGGAAAATTTGTTTTACCATTTGTCATAAAAAGCATAGGACTTTTCGTGGTTTCTTTTGGAACTTTAAAATCAATTAAAGTCAAAGAATTTAAACCCATATAAGAATTATCATCAACTGTAATAGCAACAGCATAATCATTGTTATAAATTAAATAATAGTCCCATTCTTTAATGCGAAGTTTTCCAGCCTTAATCATTTTTCTGTCATATCTTTTTATTAAACTTGTAGCATACCCAGCCTCAACAAGCCTGCCTTTTTCATCAAGCAAGTCGCCTTCATTTGTAACTTTTCTTTGCATAAACAAACCCCTCCTAAATTCTATATAACTATACTATCACAAAAATTTTACATTTGAAAATAAAAACATGATTTAACAAAATTTAACAACAAAAAGACGCCTGTTATAAAACAGACATCTTGGTTATTTAGCTTTGAAAATATTGAATAACATATTTTTTACATTTTACACATCTAGAAATTAAGAACATGCCTTCGTTAAAATGGAATGGTTTGCCATCAATCTGTGCAACGTGTTCCAAATCACCATCACATGCATCACACATTTCAAATTCCCAAAAGTCACCTGCGGCGTATCCACCATAAGCATTTACTCCAAAATCTGACAATCTCGGCAAGAATGCCGACAGTTTTCTACCAGGCCTATATGTTACAACAGTACCATTATCAGGCCTTTCTTTCCCAATCATTTCATAAGGCAAACAATCGCTAATCAAATCACCATAAAAATCTTCAAATTCAATACTCTCCCTTTCAGGTGTTATTATTCTCAATTTTACTTTGGAAACATCATCATTCGAGATAGTAAATTCATCCGGAATTAATTCATAACACAATCTTGAGCACCTCTCAATACTTTCATCACACCCATGTGCCATATCTAATGCAATTTTCAAGCCAAAATCATTTTTATCACTTTCATTCCATTTCTTTTCAAGAGTCTCCACGACTAGCGTGTCTGCACCAATAAACACCTCTGGGATATCGTAAACATCTAATTTTGCACACACTACCTGAAGTTGAGGATTTACCTTATCGCAAACCATTATTAAGTTTTTAAGCCTGTCAGCCATCGATTTTTCCAACTTTCCGACATTAAGAATATCTTTCGCAAGTTGAGAATATTCATTTTGAATATCACTTTCGCTCAAATTTTCCAACCTCTCTAATTCAATTCTTTCTTTGCATGCCATACAATATTCCGATTCAAAATAAAATACATCTCCGCATCTTTTACAAATTCTTTTTTCCATAATCAATTTCCTAAATAATTTATTTTTAAACAATCATTTTACCAAACTTTTTTTGTAGCAATAATAGCACATACCCTCGTAAGTCTCATCACCACCAATCACGATTTCCTTACCACTATTTACCACCTTGCCATTTTTAATCCTTGCATTAACAGTTGCCTTATTCCCACAAGAACAAACAGACTTAATTTCTTCGAGAGAGTCTGCAAGTTCCACAAGTCTTTTACTTCCCTCAAAAAGTTCTGTTTTAAAATTTGTCAAAAGCCCAAAGCAAAGAACTGGCAAATATTGAGAAATATCTTTAAGCTCATCAACTTGGGCCCTTGTCATAAATTGACACTCATCAATAACAATAACATTCTTTTCAACAGTTGAAACATTTAGAATGTCGTAAGTTTTACAAATCTCCACAAAACTATCTTTAGGCGAAAACTCAATACAATCTGCTGTAAGACCAATTCTGCTTGCTACCACTGGTTTTCCATCATTAATAGTTCTGTTGTCAATTACAGGTTTAAACAAAAACACTTTATGACCCTTTTGTTCATAGTTAAATTTAAGCATAAGTGCTTGCGCTGTTTTAGAACTTCCCATAGCACCATATCTGAAATACAACTTATTCATAAAAACACCCCTCACCTCACTTTTGTTTATATTTTCCACTTTTAATATTACCACAACACCCATCAATAAATCAATCAAATGATAAAATTATATAATGAATAATACAAAAAACAATAAAAGAGCATAAAGTTCAAACTTTACACTCTTTCTGTTTTTGATAGTTATTTTTGCGAACTCCTCAATGCACTCCACTCTTCTTTTGTAATAACATAATATTGTGCCATATATGTCTCACCATCTTTTTCTCTTGTAAACTCTTTTTCGTACGAGTATCTCATTCCACAAGATTGTTGTAATCTGCTTGATGGAATATTATCTGGGTGGCAAGAGCAAATTATCTTCTTTGCATCTAGTTCTCCAAATAGGTAGTCAAAGAAACAATTCAAAATCTGTTTGCCATAACCTTTGCCAACATACTTTTCACCCATTCCAATACCACCATCTTCATATACTCCATCTTCAATTTCTATCATTGCGGCTTGACCTATCGCCTCGCCAGAACTCTTTTCATAAATAAAGAATGCCAAATGGTCTTTTTGAAAATTGATAGTTCTATTCAATCTATCCCTTGCTTCTTCTAAATTTTTTTGAGGAACCCAGAGCATAAATTTGGCAGGAACTTCACTGCACCAATAGTTATTAAAAATAGACTCCAAGTCCTCTTGTTTTGCCTTACCTAAAATAAGACCTTTTGTTTCTAATTGTTTTTTAAATTCCATTTTCTTCTCCTTTTTTAATTAAATCCCATTCATCTTTTGTAATTATTGTTCTAATATAGCCACAAGGCTCTCCATTAACCCAGGTACTAGCATTTTCTTTGACACTGTGCAATTTTAGTCCTATCTTTTCTTGAACTCTTGCACTCTGTCTGTTCAATGTTTTTGTACCACAAACGACTTTTGTAACTCCTAGGTTTTGAAAAGCATATTCAAGTAATGCCTTGCCTGCCTCCGGCATAATACCTTTACCCCAATAATCGTGCGATAATATGTACCCAAGTTCTTTTGTGTGTTCATCAATTTCAATTCCATCATATCTTGCAGGCTTTGGCTCATTTAAAGAAATGTTTCCAATCACTTTACCATTATCTTTAACAACGATAGCAAATCTTAATGGTTTCAGGCTCTCTGACAAAAGCCTTTCCCTTGCCTTTTCTTTATCTGTATAAGGAATTGCACCGATTTTTGTTAAGACATCTTCTTGACTAACGAACTCATAGTAGTCATCTAAATCAGACTCTTTAAAATTTCTTAAAATCAATCTTTGTGTCTCTATC
>JAZNEY010000015.1:0-2391 GCA_045588795.1 Clostridia bacterium
TGGATCTTTTGATGACTATGGTTGGAATAATTCACAACATTATTTTGGAATGGAATCAACAATCAATAATGAGTATGGTTTTATTCGCATCAAAAGTACTAATGCAGAATTCAGTGAACCGGATTTTAACATTATCCGCACATCAAAATCACATGATATAGACGGCAGTTTAGCTATGGGTGCTGTATATATAGAAGGTAATATTAATGTTAATGTAACATTGTCTGCCGATGATGATATTACAGTATCGGCAAATGGCGACAGATTTGGTATTTATGCTCACGATATTATTATGCGTGGAAATGCAAAATACACTTATGAAGGACTTGTAAGCAATAAATCAAAAACCTTGCTTGGTCAATCATTTGCCATTTATAGTGAATATGGAAATTTAAAGATGTTTGATAACTCTTATGTCGTAATTAAGGCAAGTGCATCATACAAGTCTGTTCACGATGATTACAACACAATACATGTTGTTGGACTCAGTGTTGTTCAGAATGCAAGTATGTATATTGAAACAAAAGGTGATATAAATGTTCCTATTTATTCAGCAAGCGATATTTTGTTTGCAACAACAGGTAGTGTAAGAATTTGCTCAATGGCGGAATTATCAAACACTTATGGTATTTATTGCCAAGAAGGAAATTTTGAAGTTCGTTATCCTACAACCTTTATATATGAAACAGAATATATGGGCGACCTTATGAAAAGCGGTGAATTTGTTCTTGTGGGAAGATATACACACTATGATAAGCGTGGATACGACAAATATTATCCGGGCGACAACTATAGTGTTTCAGTTATTATGCCTGATGATATGGAATATTATTTCAGTCAATTTGATTATGAAATTACTGAATCAGACTACACTGTTTTAAAAACAGGATTCAATTACAAAAGTCTTTCACAAAATGTTCGTGCTGGTGATATTGTTAAAATTACAGCAAGCGAGCCAAAACACGGTTTTGAATTTAATGGTTGGGAAATTATAAGTGCAAAAACCATTAAAGATATTAAATTTGAGTCAGATAACAGATGCATATCTTTTACCATGCCTGAATGTGCAGTTGAACTTTATCCTCTTTACACCTGCACAGCATTTGATGATGCGTCAATTTACACTATTGTAAAAGATGTTGAATCAAAATATGCAACTTTATTCTGGCAAGTGGAAGCAAGTAAAAACCTTACTGATGCTCATCTTGAAAAATTAAATGATAAAGGTGAATGGGTTGCTCTTGAATGGAAACTCACATTTGAAAATTCTTATTCTTACGCTAACGGAAAAACAGTATTTAAAGGTGAACAAAAACTTAAACTTGAAGGAATTGAGGGCGAAGGAGAGGAACTTCAGGACATTGGAACTTATCGTATTGTTGCAAGCAGTAATGATGGCTATTATGCCGATTATGATTTGTATAGTGAATCATTTGTAATTGATTTTGAAGGTGGCTTACATATTCTTGTCAGTGAAGATGCTTATAATCCTACACTTGCAATTCCTGCAGGATATGTTGGAACAGAGTATAACCTTTACATAAGTGATTATGTTTATGCCGACTATGATTTAAGTTATGAATTTAACTTGGGTTCATTATATGATGCAATTTCTTCCGGTGATATTGAATTTTCATTAAACGGCAGAGTTGCAACATTTAAGCGAAATGCCACACATGACGCTTTGGGAGCGCTTGAAGGAAACCTTTATTTCAAAGTTATTGACAGTAAAACTCAAAAAGAATTCTATATTCCATTTGATTTTGGTGAAATAACCAATGAAACTGAACACGACTGGGGTGAAGTTGTTTACGAATGGAGTGAAGATGGAACAAAACTTACAGCAACACGTGTTTGCAAAAATTATAATAATCACGTTGAAACAGAAACTGTAAATGTTGTAAGCGAAGTTTTTGAACAACCAACTTGCTCAATGTATGGTAAAACAAAATATACCAGTATGGAATTTAGCAACCTTGCATTTAAAGTTCAGACAAGAACATTGACTGATATTGATACTGTTTCTCACAAACCGGTGGTTGTTACTGAAAATGAAGTTAAAGCAACCTGCAAGCAGGAAGGACACTATGACAAAGTATCATACTGTGAATATTGTAAAAAAGAATTAAGCAGAGAATTACAAGTGCTTGTAGTAGATAAAACTGCTCACGCAGATGCTAACAACGACGGCAAGTGCGATGTTTGTGGTTATGAGCTTCCCGTGCCGGAATACATCGTTTCGTACAATGAAAACGGTGGCAGCCGTACTATGGCTGGCGATGTAATAGAAAAAGGTGGCATATTCACACTTAAAAACTGCACCTTTGAAGCTCCCGACGGTTACAGATTCAAGGCATGGGCAATGGGTAGCGTAAACGGCGAACAGAAACA
>JAZNEY010000016.1:0-12150 GCA_045588795.1 Clostridia bacterium
GGTGCTGTTACAAGTGCTGAATATACAATACTCAAATAATAATATCCATCTTGAGATGTATCAAAAGTTGTTGCTGTCTCGCTTAATGAAATCTCAACAAAGTCTCCATTGTTGTCAATTCTGTAACAAGATATTATTAAACCATCTCCATTGCTTCCACCATAGTAAGAAATCTTGTATTGAAAATCTTCACCCTCTTCAAAGCGATAGTAAACCTTTTCGCCCGGTTCAAGAGTCTCTGCTATCCAACCGTTTGTATCAAGTTCTTCGCCTAAATATGTTCCACAACCCTTGTCGCAGAATCCGTGAGAATCAGGAGTTTCGTGGGTGTCAACATAAATCTTCACACTGTCATTTTGAGGCTCTGAATCTGTTACTTGATTGTATGCTAACAAATACTCACCGGCAGTTTCTATATCAAGAACAATAAATCCACCCTCATCATCAAACTCTTTACCTGCAATTTCTGTAAAGCCATCTGTTTCATAAACCCTTGCAGAGAATTCAAAACCTTGAGTTACAGCATCAAACTCTAATACATACAAACCAGCAGAGAGAGTGATTCTGTTGTAAAGGACAGTTCCGTATGTCGTTGTTAAACCTAAATCTATTAGTTCATCAACTTCAATTTCTCCAATACTACCAATTGTGTATGTTGGGCTTGTTTTATATGTTTCGATAATATCATAGTTATCATTTGATAGCCCTGTTGCCTCATAGTTGAAAGTTGAACCATATTTGATATTATTTCCATCTTTCTTAATAATTACAACATCACAAGTGTCTCCCCCGCATAGGTCGGTAGCAAGAACTTCTGCTGTTGGCTCTTTTTCTGTTTTGTCAAAAGCAAGATTTGGTGCTGTCCACACTACTTCAACCATCTTCTTCACAACTGACGCTGTGCAAGTTGTTGTGTCAAACTCATAGTTTGTTGCAGGCTGACCACCAATTGTAAGCGAAACGCCGGTTGGTGTTGCCCCAACATTTTCGTTGTTAAATGTTATGTCAAGTCTTAAATCAGGGTTAATATCTTCTAGGTATATAAATTGATATTCTGTTCCGTTGTATGGGAACTCTGCTGTAAGCCCTGTGATTTTGTATGGCTTAATTTCAAATGAAATCAATTCAGACTCAACTGGCGTGTAAGTTGCATTTCCTGCAATTTTTACTTTTACTTTGTAATTGTTACCAGCATCTGTTGGCTTGCTTTCTAGTAATGTTAAGCCGTTATACCATTCATAAGTTACTGCACCATTAGAGTTTGTCGAAAAGTTTACACCATAATCACTTCCATAAACAATTTCCGCATTATTAAGTGCAACATTTGTAAGCGTTGCAGTAGTTTTTGCAACTTCAAAAGTGTCTGTTCCCTTTGCTCCGCAAACGCAAGATTTGTAATACAATGACTTTGTGCTTTGCTCCTCTTTGAAATAGGTTGAATTTGCAACTTGCTTGTCATAAGTGTGTGCTGTAACATTCATATTATAGCCACAAACCTCACATTCTTTCCAGTGGTGGGTTGCGTTGGTTGAATAGGCTGTTTTTTCGGTATGGTCGCCAATGTCTTGTTGTTCACCACATTCACATTCGTGCCAGTGTTGGGTCGAATTGGTTGCATATTCTGTTCCAAAATCGTGCCTGTGCTTTAACGCTATTGGAAGCACAACCGCACATACAACACCCGCTGTAAAAACAGATGCAATCACAATTGAAACAACTTTGTTTTTTAGTACCCAAGCCCAAGTTTTTGCAAAAAATTCTTTCATCTTTTTCTCCTTTTTATAAAATTTTCATTATAAAAATCCAAAATTTTCGGACTTTTGAATACTTAAATTTTATCATAAGAAGTTCATTTGTAAATCAAAAATTCGGTCCTATTTATGTCCTATTTTTTGAAATAATTAGTCCCGGTTTAGTCCTACACATCATAAAATAAAGGCCTGCCGTTTGGCAGACCTTTTAGTTAAATATATTTTTTCGCTTTCTCTTGCAAATCTTTGCTATCCTCAACATTAAGTTTTCTTAATATGCTCGTGATATAATTTCGAACTGAACTGTCCGAAATAAATAACTTTGATGCAATCTCCTTTCTTTTATCCCCGAGTAGCATTTGCTTTAAAACTTCTTTTTCCCTTTTGGTTAAACTTTCTATCTCTTTCCAATTTGTGAATACTATCGCTGTTTGCTCTTCGGTTAATTTTTTCTCAAATTCAAGCACCGACATATCAACTTCAATCGAAACGACATTCTCTCTTAATTTTGTCTCCTTTATAAGTTGGTACTCTCTAAGCATTCCGTAAAGTAATAAAAGTAAACATTCATTTAATATGTAAGAAACACAGAGAAATTCAAAGTTGTGTTCAACAAATTGCTCAATAAGCCAAACTAAAATATTCCCAAAAACAATTACACATAGAAAACTTGCGTGCATTTTTGAGTCCAGTTTCTTCTTTGCAATTGAATAAATTAGCACCGCAACCATTGATGTCATATAACTAAACAAATAGATGAAATATAAAATGTGCAACGGTCCGTATTCTTTGACAAGTTTAGCACCACCCTCTAAAACCTCAAGCGAAACTTCTTTATAATAAATTGGAAGATAACCACCAGTTGTTGCAATAAACAATATTACAACACCAATACCAAGTAAGATATATTTTAATGCTTTTGAGTGTTTTACATTACAAACATCAAGTATAAGCATAAGCATAAAAAATGGTAGAAAAACATTTCCAACATAAGCAACAGAATTGCTAATCAAGGCAAATGTAAGCGTTTTTGAAAGCGACAACATAAAATAACCTGTGTTGCATACAAATATCGATACGAACAACAACATTAGCCACTTCTCTCGTTTTTTGTCAACTAAAAAATAGCATACAAGCAGAACAAGAGACAACAGGCACGCAATCCCATAAAATATTGACATAGACTTCACCTCTAATACTTATGTTCGTTTATTATACCATAGTTTTTGCTATCTGCCAAGAATTATAGTGTAATTTGTTTTGTTTTGTTGATTTATACCATTAAAAAAATAAAAAAGTCCCACAAAAAGTGAGACTTTTCTGTCAGCCTGTAAGCCGAGTTCTGTATTCAACTGTCATCTATCTTGGTTGGCTATTGCTAGACAACTCTATCGCGACTTTTCGGGAGTGCTGGCGAGCAACCATATATCTCACCCCTAGATTTTCTAAACGCCCTCCATTTGTGAAGAGTTCCCTCTTTCACTTGGTTTTTACAGGCTTTTAAAAGTTTTAGGGGCTGACATCCTCCCTTGTCTTGCATCAGACGGAGTTTACAGCGACCGCTTGTCACCAAGCAGACGCGTGGGCTCTTACCCCACGTTTCCACCCTTACCAAGAAATCTTGGCGGTATATTTCTGTTGCCCTTTTCCTCAAATTACTTTGGCTTGCCGTTAGCAAGCGTCCTGCTCTGTGATGCTCGGACTTTCCTCACCGACAAACACAAAAAGTGCTTGTCAAGCGCGACAGTTTAGGCTGGCATTAATATTATACTCTGTTTTTCGCTTTTGTCAAGAAATTTTGGTTTTGTTTGACACAAGCCTAAACGAAAAAAGCATACAAGACTTTGCCTTGTATGCTCTCTTTTTAGTTGCACATATTGTTCACTATTAGATAATATACTCTATGTGCTTCAATATCTTCACTTGTAAATCTGCTTGACTTGTCTATCCCATTGAAAAACCTATTTTGAATTTGAGATCTTGTTATAATTTCAAGCCTTTCGGTATACTCCACTCCCGCACCATTTTCATCTAAAACAGACCTCTTTATTTGTATCGCATCTCCCGAAAGTTCGTAGGTGTACGGAATAACTTGGGCAACCTTTTTACCTGTTACTTCGTCAGACTCTTCTAAATACTCTTTAACGCCATTTGTCCTTGAAAACTTGAAATAACTGTCTTTGATTCCATAGTCCGCTTTCATTTGCTCAAGCATTTCCGACCTTGCACTATGGTCAGCAATAAGCATTATATCTTTCAAATAGTCATCAATAGGCATTGTCATAGTCTCTGAAACAATACCCTCTTCATTAACGTTTGTCATATAGCAAACATCTATGCTTGCAGGTGTGAATGTTTTGCCTTGAAATTTGTCGCAAGCAGTACATACAAACATTGCGATAGATATAAAACAAAATGCAAGCCCCATAGCCAATAATTTTCTCATAACTTTTAACCCCTAAAAATTATTTTTCTTTCCATTCCATTATATTAAATTTTTCATATTTAGTCAATGGTTTTGAATGCCAATTCCTTTTGCATTTACTAATTTTTTTGAGCAAAGCATACCCGCCTTTAAAAGTTTTGAAAACTTGGTATTTTTTGTCGAAATTTAAAATATGATTAATTATGTATTTTTATTTTAGGAGGGCAAAAAGTCATTATGTTTTTTGATATCTTATTTAAGTTTTTTAGTAAAATTTTTTTGTTCACTGGAAAACTTGGAGGACAAAACTCTTTCGATAAAAAACTTCCGCCAGCCGAAGAAAAAATCTATTTCGAGCGAATCGCAAAAGCAAAGCAAGAGGGCAAAACTGACCCAGAGGCCGAAGAAAAACTCATCAAGCACAATTTGAGGCTGGTTGCACATATCTCAAATAAGTACAAAAGTAATCACAGCGACAGTGATGACCTTATAAGTGTTGGCACTATTGGACTTATTAAAGCAGTCCGCACATTTAACACAGATAAAGCAAGTTCATTTTCTACCTACGCTTCTAGATGTATCGAAAACGAGATTTTAATGCTGTTTAGGTCTGAAAAGAAATTTACCGGCGAAGTCTCGCTCGACCTCAACATTGGCACAGATAAAGATGGCAACGAGATGAATCTTGCGGATATCCTTGCTGACACAAAAGAGGATATCGAAAACATAACAAGCAGAAAACTGGCTATCGAAAAAATTGAAAGAACTGCAAAAGAGGTGCTCGATAAGCGTGAACTATTAATAATTTCCGCTCGCTACGGACTTTTCAAGAAAACCCCAAGAACTCAAAAAGAGATTGCTGAGCACCTTGGAATTTCTAGGTCGTATATATCAAGGATTGAGAAAATTGCCCTAAAAAAAATCAAACAGAATGTATAAAAAACTAAAACAAAAAATGGCGAGCGAGAATTTATTTTCTCATTTGCCATTTTTATATATTAAACAAACTTTGTAAATTTTCTTTTATGTTTAGTATTCTATCTTAAAATAATCAAGCCACACCTTATACTTGTCTTGACAAGACAAACAAGTATCCATCAAATACCCTTTTTCATTCTTCCATTCAGAAAGTCCGCGATAGTAAAACAACTTATGTGCCTCATCAATAATAAATGGCACTATGTTATTTGCAAGGCACTCCTTAAACATTATAAGCCTGCCAACCCTGCCATTCCCATCTTGGAAAGGGTGAATAGACTCAAACTTTTGATGAAAATCTAAAATATCAACTAAATCTTTTCCCTCTTTTGCAGTATATTCTTTTATCAATTTCGCCATTTCCGATTTGACATTTTGAGGAGCACAAGTCTCATTACCACCAACCTCGTTTGGAAGTTTTTTAAAGTCACCAACACGAAACCAGTCTTTTCTGCTGTCGCTTGTTCCATTTTTTAAAATAAAATGCAATTTCTTTATCATCTCTTCCGAAACCGGCTTTCTCGCATTGTCAATTATATAATCAACACACTTAAAGTGGTTTGCAGTTTCAACTATGTCATCAACATTTAGTGCTCCACCCTCCGCACCTATTGTGCTTGTCTCAAATATGTACCTTGTTTGGTCGTGCGACAGTGTGCTACCCTCAATATGATTTGAGTTATAGGTAAGTTCAATCTGTGTCTTGTGATAAATTCCACCGTGAAGTCCCGTGTCTTTTTGCTCTTTTAAAGCATTTAGCAACTTACTTTGCGAAGCCTGCACCCGTTCTTCTCGTTCAGGTTTTTTAGCGTCCTCTGGAATATTCCAAGTTTTGCCAGTCAAAAATGCACCCGGCACTCTGCCACTTGCACAATAATTTCTGACCATTCTGTCTGATACTTTCCACTTTTTTGCAATCTCTGAAACCGATACAAAATTCATTTTCCTTAAATACCATACCCTTATTCTTTTACTAATATTATATTCCGGCAAAGGAACTTTGTCAATCAATTTTCAAAACAAAACTTCCGGTATCGGAAATTTTAATGGGCTTTTGTACCACTATTATTTCCGGTATCGGAAGTTCTATACTGAATTTGGGTTTCTTATAACACATAAATTTTGTTGAATCAATTTGTTTTACACCGTGCGGATTATGTCGCCCTCTAAAACTTTCTCAATTATTTTTTCAGCGTCAGACTTTTTCATTTTTTCGCTTGGTGAAAGCAATAGATAAAGTTTTTGTTGTACATTCTTTGCATCTTGCACCGCATTTCCGTTTTGGTCCTCCATTGACTCAATCACAAACCTTTCGTTAAATGCAATTGTTGGTGATAAAATTTCGAGCTTATCTCCGACCTTAAATCTATTTCGCATTTCAACTAAAATTTCTGTTTTGCCACTCGTATTAACCCTCTTGCCCCTTACAACTCCTAAAAAGGAAGATGATTGAGTTTGATGATTGGTCGCATAGTTTTGCTTGACCTCACCATCATCAACCATAAACCCTGTTGTGTATTTTCTGTGGCTGGACTTTTCAAGTTCGGTTATATAATCCTCTGGCTTTAATGCTTTATCCAAACGCCCCGAAAGAATTGCGTCAATTGCTCTTCGGTATGCGTTCACAACCGTTGCAAGGTAATATGGAGACTTCATTCTGCCTTCTATCTTAAATGAGCGGACTCCCGCAGTCATTAGTTTTTCAAGGTGATGAATTAGACATAAATCTTTGCTGTTTAAAATGTATGTGCCACGAGCGTCCTCTTGAATCTCATAAAAATTGTCTTTTCTCTCCTCGCTGAACTTTGCGTTCTCTGGTGCTTCCGCTCTTTCAGATAGGTAGTAACTGTATCTGCACGCCTGCACGCACTCACCACGGTTACTGTCTCTGCCGGTTAGATAGTTTGAAAGCAAACACCTGCCCGAATATGATATACACATTGCACCGTGAACAAAGACCTCTACTTCAACATTTTTCTTCCCAAGTTCCTTTGTGATTTCTGAAACCTCAGCAAGCGAAAGTTCTCTTGCAAGCACCACTCTTTTTGCATTAAAGTGATTTACATACGCAAGCGCACTGTTTAGGTTTGTCGTGTTTGCCTGCGTACTGATATGAAGTTCAAGATTTGGAGCAACCCTTTGAATGGTGTCCATAATTCCAATGTCTGAAACAATAACTCCATCAGCACCGGCATCTGCAACCATTTTTATATAAGATTCAAGTCTTTCAAGGTCGTTATTCCTTGGATAGATATTTATTGTTACATATGCCTTTTTGCCCCTTTCGTGTGCGTAGGCTATTGGCTCACGGATATCTTCAAAGTTTGACGCAAAAGCACGAAGTCCAAACTCTTTTCCAGCAAAATATACAGCATCTGCACCAAAATGCAGGGCTGTTTTTAATTTCTCCATATCGCCAGCAGGGGCTAAAAGTTCAAATTTGTTTTCCATAATGCTATTCCTTTGAAATTTAATTTCTTCGGTTTTTTCGTTTAGTAGGTCTTACCCTCTTTTCTTCTTTTTCTTTTCTTTATCTTTCTTTGTATCTTAAATTTCACGCCATCAATAAATATGTCTAGCGAAATTAAAAACAAGTTAAACAAAAGAAGTGCAACCGCACCAATAAGTGCAACAGTATCAACCTTTGACGCGACCAAAATGTTCACGATTGATATCACCACAATTAGCAGTTTTATGATTTTTTTAAACCACTTCATTGTGCCTTTGTACATTGACACGCTTTCTTTTTCAAACTTTCTTTGTTTTATACTGAAAAGCACCATCAATGCAAATGCTACAACATAAATCATAAACATAATTGTTGTAACCCGTGCAAGAGCCTTGTTTTCTGCGGTCGTTTCAAACAACAACTTAAATGTTAATACCGTTTGCAAAAGCATAGAAATAAGAGTGAAGCCAAAAACAATTAGACTTCCCCTCTTTTTCTTTCTTTTAGATTTTACATTTTCTTTTGTCTCTTCCATATTTACCCGACTTTCCTATTTTTGCTTGCCCCCGAAAAAGTGCTACACAAACAAGTTGCAAGCAAATGCTGGTTTTTAATGTCTTTCAGCCTCTGGTGTTTTCTTGGTTGCAACTAGAACGCCATCTTCAAAGTCATAAAGCGTTACATTTTCAAGCCTTTGGTCTTTATGCACCTTGTCAATAAATTCACGCATATTCACAACAATTGTTCTGTGCTTTTTCTCTGGAATTTCAGGTTCTCCCTTGACCATTCCGTGATACAAAACATCATCAGCAACCAAAACACCACCATCACTTAAAAGTGTGATAAGTTTCTCATACATTCTGTTGTAACTTGACTTGTTGCAGTCTAGAAAAATTAGGTCAAACTTTTGCACATTCCTTGCGTTCACTAGGCTTGTTGTTATAGCCTCTGCGTCTGCATTTACTGGAAGTGCTCTGTCATAGAAATCGTATTCGGCTAGTGTATGCAATAGTTCTTGAAAGTTGTCTCTGTCCTTTTCAACAGCCAATAGATTTGATTTTTCAGACGCTGACAGCATTACAACCGAACTAAACCCCTTGCCCGAGCCAAGTTCAAGTATCATATTCGGATTAAGTTTATCTACAATCTTTTCAATAAGCGCAGTAGTCTTTGGTCTGATGATTGGAAAATCGCCAAGTTTCTTTCTAAATTCTTCTAATTCTTTTTTTCTTTTTGCATCTATCATTTTATTACCCTCTTTTCATTGGTTTTTATATCAAGTGGAATACCGGTAGTATTACTGGACTTCTGCCAATTTTCTTCACGAAGAAGTTTCGAATAGGCTTACGAACTGCAAGTTTTGCCTCTTCTATATCAAATCTTTCCATTGCTTGGATATTTTTTAGCGCTTCAAGCACAATTCTTTGAATTTCGGCATTAAGTTTTTCAGCCTCATCTTGATAAACTAGACCTCTTGTCAAAATTACAGGAACACCTAAAACCTCATTAGTCGCCTTTCTGATTGCAACTGTTGAAATCAAAATTCCATCTTCTGCAAGCTGTGCTCGGTCTCGAAGAACAACGCTTGTAGCGTCTCCTATTCCAAAGCCATCAATTAATACCTCGCCAGCCTTTACATCTTCAAGTCTTTCAATTTGACCATTTCGAAGTGAAATTTGTGCTCCGTTTTCAACCATCATAACATTTTCATCTCTCATTCCAAGACTTTTTGCAAGTTCTGAGTGGCGTAATAAATGTCTGTACTCACCGTGAACTGGAATGAAGTTCTTTGCTTTTACCAAACTGTGCATAGTTTTTAATTCCTCTATGCAAGCGTGCCCTGACGCGTGCACATCTTCGTGAATTACAACCGCACCCTTTTTAGATAGATTGTTTATAATTCTGTTCACCATAAATTCATTTCCCGGAATTGGTGATGAACTCAAAATTACTGTGTCGTTGTCGCCAATTTCAACCCTGTTGAACTCGCCATTTGCAAGCCTTGAAAGAGCACTCGCTGGCTCGCCTTGTGCACCGGTGCAAATAACTAAAACTTTTCCATCTTCCATATTTGAAATCTTTTCAATGTCAACAAAGACCTCTTTTGGATATGTTAGTTTTCCAACCTTAGACGCTGCGTCTAGGTTGTTTTCAATACTTCTTCCAACTGTCGCAACCTTTCTTCCATACTTGATTGCAAGATTTATTATCTGTTGCACTCTGTAAATATTACTTGAAAAAGTCGCAACAAATACTCTTCTTCCTATGCTGTTTTTGAAAATCTCCTCAATCCTTGCTCCGACCTCGCTTTCACTCAATGTGTAGCCCGGTCTTTCAACATTGGTGCTTTCGCACATAAAGAGGTCAACACCCTCTTCTCCAATCTCTGCAATTCTTGGCAAATCTATCATCTTTCCATCAATTGGTCTAAAATCAATTTTGAAGTCGCCACTGTGGAATATAACACCTGCTGGAGTTGAAATCTTGATTGCATAAGCGTCTGCTATTGAGTGGTTAACATCAATGAACTCAACTGCAAATCTTCCAATTTTGTATGGCTCTCGAGCCCTTGCAATATGAAGTGGAACATTCTTCACGTTATGCTCTCGAAGTTTGTTCTCAATCAATGCGAGCGTTAGTCTTGACGAGTATATTGACGCCTTTGGGAAGTTCTTAATAAGATAAGGAATTGCACCAATGTGGTCCTCGTGCCCGTGAGTGATTAAAAAGGCTTGCACCTTGTCTGCGTTATCCTTTAAATATGTTACATCTGGAACAACTAGGTCAATGCCCGGCATTTCTTCGTTCGGGAACATTACACCACAATCAATAACAACAATTTCATCTCTGTACTCAATTGCTGTCATATTTTTACCAATCTCACCAACTCCGCCAAGATAGGTGATTTTAATTTCCTCACCGCTTGTCTTTTTATTTTTTGCTTTCTCCGACAGTCTCCTGGTCGCAAGGTTTGCTCTTGCCATATCATCAATGTAGCCAAGTTCTTCTGGGGTCTTTTCTCTGCCCCGCTTCTCTCCTCTTTGAAGATTTTGAGATTGCCTTGAATTTTGCATTCTTGAAACATTTGAGGTCATAACCTCAACCCCGCTAGATTTTACCGGTTGCATTTTTCTTGCGGTTTGGTTTTGAGTGTGCTGTTGCTTTTGTTGTTTTTGCACTCTTGGTATGCCAAAAGACATCACACCATCAAGGTTTGACATATCCATCTTTCGAATATTTCCGCTTTGAGTAATTGGCTTTTTCAAGTTAGGTTGTTCCACAATTTGCACACCACCTTGAAATGGTTGAGCAATAACTTTTGACTCTTGCGTTTGTTTAGGTTTTTTTACCACTCCACTTTGAGTAGGCATACTAACCCCATTGTTTTTGTTTTCTTCTAAAATCATTTTGTTTCTTTTTTAGTTTTTGGCATTGAACTTGCCTGCGTTTTCTTTTTTAAAAATCAAAGACTTTGGCGGAGTCCAAGCCAAAAACATTTCTCCTTATATAAAAATTTTATAAATTAAAAATAATCAAACTTTAACTAATCTTGAACAGGATTTACAATTGTGCTTGAATCAATGTAATATCTCATTGAATTTTCTTGGTAGTATGAAATTAATGAATATGCAACATTTACAACTGGAATTGCTGGAATAATAAGAATTAAACCTGCACCAAGAGTAAATACCGTTAATATCATAACAAGTGCAAACTCAACCAAATACAACAAAAATGCACCAAGTGCAAGGCGAGGAAAATTACGAGTTACCATTTTAAAATTGTTTTTAAGGCTTTTAAATAAACCCTTTCCATTTGTTAGATAGTCTGGCAAAAACCACATTGTGAATGTGAATTTAAGTGAGAATATGATAAGTAAAACAATAATTAAAAGTGGCATAAATAGTGTTGCCTTTAAAAATGTATTTGCTATCACCCCGTAAAGCATTAGTGCACCAACACCAAGAGCAAGAGATGGCAATTTAACAAAAGTATTAATTAATGCAAATGGAATACTGCTTTTAAGTGATGATAAAAATCTGTGTATCCAGCCATAATTCACGCTTGAACAAAGTTTTGCATTCACAAGGTCGCCCGCTGTGTAGTATGAAAGCGAAAGAGCAAAACTTGGAACTAGAACTATTAAAAGAATTGAAAACACATAACTTCCCCAAAGATTTGGAGCATTGGAAACAAATAGCCCCCAAAGTGATGACATAAGTTCTTCAAAGCCGACTGCGACATTCAATGGCTCTTTGTAAACAAGTTCAAGGTAGGCTAAAAGCTCACCAAACCAGCCCGCCTTTGATAGCATATCAAATATTGGTGTCAATGTTCCCCATAAACACAATCCCACAAGTGCAACCAAAATTAAAGTGTACACCATCTGCTTCCAGATTAACACAAAATTTCTTCCACAAATTAATAGCGCATTTTTGATATTCATTTTTCCCTCTCAATTTAACCTATTCAACTAAATCAATCAGATTAGTTTAGTTAATTTTATCAACAAATTTAATTAGTCCTCTTTTACTTTCAAGAAATAG
>JAZNEY010000017.1:0-4311 GCA_045588795.1 Clostridia bacterium
GGTGGGTTCAAACTTTATTTTAAAAGACAACTTATAAAGAGGTGAAGAAATTTGGAAAATACTAGAAAAAAAGAAAATCAATTAAATTTTGCTTTTAAAGATAATGCCTTTTCTCCTGATGATGCTTCAAGGGGAATACTATTATTTTTAATTTTTGAAACAGCTGTAAGTTTGGTGTATCAAACAGTGTATAGTATGGGGGCGACAGCAACATTTCTTTCATACTTTTTTAATGTACTACTTGATGTGTGTTTTGTTTTGTGTGTTTTTATAATTGCAAAGAATAGAAGAAACAGAGCAATTAATGAGTTAAGAATTAAAAAGGCACCTAGCTTTTTGCAAATTGTTTTGTGTCTTGGAATATCATTGATATGCATATTTGGTTTTTCTTCGCTAACCAATTGCTTTTTGCAATTACTATATAATATGGGATACTCGTCAATTGCAAGCGATATAGTTATTGCCGATTTTGGAAGTTATATTCTTTATACTGTGTTGGTTTGTGTTCTCCCTGCATTGTGTGAGGAAATTTTATTTAGAGGTTTAATTTTTAGTGGACTTAAAAAAATCAGTCCATCTGTTGGAGTTCTAGGTAGTGCATTTTTATTTATGATTATGCATGGCTCGCCAGACCAAACTGTTCATCAATTTATTTTGGGTGTGATATTGGCACTTGCATTCTTAATAACAAACAATTTGTGGGTTCCGATTGTAATTCATTTCTTTAATAACTTTATTGCAGTTACTTATGCATACCTTATAAACGGAGATTCATCATCAACAGATGTCGAGGTTGTTGAAATTTATTTGAGTCAATATTTTATGTATGCATTAATAACATCAATCATTGCTGGTTGTTTGGTATATTTGATTTTCAAGATTCTTTCAAATTTAAATGAAACGAAAAATGTAAATAAAACTTTTGACAATAATATGAACAGAGGAACTATTGGTGCAGAAGTTGGATACAGAGTCATTGATGAAACAGCAAGTGAGTTTTCTTTTAGTCAAGCTGGGCCAATAGAATTTGAGGAAAAAGGCAACGTTTATGCTAATCCTGATATGGTTTCAACAAATAGCTTGCTTAGCGACCCAAATAAAATGACCAAACAGGGAAGATTTATAATGACAATATCTGTTATCTGGCTATCGCTTGATTGGTTGCTTGCATTAATTACTGGGTTCATTCTTTAGGGGATAAATATGCAGAAGATAAAAATTGTGTGCGTTGGAACAATTAAAGAGAAGTATTTTACTGATGCAATAGGTGAGTATAAAAAAAGATTGCAAAAGTATTGCGATTTTGAGATTGTGGAGGTCCCGGAATTCTTGCCATCTTCAAAATGTAATGATGTGCAGATAAAAGATAAGGAGGCGTCAAACATTTTAAAGGTGCTCAGTAGTGGCTATGTGGTTGTATTGGATTTGGGTGGTAAAGATATATCTAGTGAGCAATTGGCAGATTTAATCAAAGAGAGAATGCTTTATAGTGATAGTAAAATTACTTTTGTGATTGGTGGCTCTGTTGGGCTTGGAGATGAAGTTGTCAAAAGGGCAGACAAATTAATTTCGGTTGGGAAAATGACATTTCCTCACCAATTGATAAGGGTTATGCTTACTGAGCAGATATATCGAGCGGAAACAATAATAAATAATGTAAAATATCACAAATAAGGTTAGGCTATGACAAAAGAAGAAATTGAAAAGTTTATGCGCGAAGCGTTAAAAGAGGCAAAAATTGCATACACAAAGGAAGAGATACCAATAGGTGCTGTTATCGTAAAAGATGGTAAAATAATTGCAAGGGCATATAATACAAGGGAAAAAACGAAAAATGCAATTTCGCACGCAGAGGTTTTGGCAATATCAAAAGCGTGTAAGAAACTTAAGAATTGGAGACTTTTAGATTGTGATATGTTTGTAACTGTCGAACCTTGTTTAATGTGTCTTGGTGCATTATACAATGCAAGGATTCGCTCATTATACTACGGTGCGAAAAATAATAGTAATGGTAGTGTAAAGTCGGAAGATTTTGGACAGGTGCAAAATCACGAGATTGAAGTTATTGGCGGTGTTTGTGAAATTGAATGCAGGGAATTGATGTCAAAGTTTTTTAGGGGATAACTAGTTAAAGAAAAACATATATTAAAAAGAGAGGGTTGCGTATGGAAGAGGTTTTAGATGTGGTTGATGAGATTAAAGATTTAACAGAGGGGAGGCTTATGCCATATGCTTTTGCAGATAAAGATGAATTGTTATTTGATGAAAGCAATATAAACTATATTGTACTTGCTGTGGATTATGCAGGAGTAAATACAGGAAAACATACTTACGATATAAAACTTCTTGGAAAGTCAATGGTTGATTGGGTTAAAAGTGCTTGTAAAACAACTCCAAAAGTTAAGCCGGTTGTTGGCGAGTTCAATGTTGTGCAAGAGGTAAAAGAACTTCTAGATGAAAAAGAGTGGACAATAGTTTTGTTTTCAGACACTCCGCTCATTACAAGTGATACAATTGAGAGGTCTTTCAATTTTGCAAGCAGTAATGGTTTAAATGTGTGTATGCTTAAAAGAGGTTATATTTTCAAGACTGAATATGTTAAAAGAATAGAAGATATATATGGTGTTGAAAATTGCACAATAAATTCAGAAGATTTTACACAGGCGACCACATTTGTGGAAATTTCAAAAGCAACGACTGTTTTGAAAAATAGAATTAACGATTTTCACTTAAAAAATGGGGTATACATAATAGATAAAAATTCAGTAATGATAGATGCAGAGGTTTCAATTGGAACTGGGACCGTAATTTATTCAGGCAATTACATTTATGGAACAAGTGAAATTGGTGAAAATGTTCAGTTGTTTTCAGGAAACAGAATTTTGAATTCTATAATTGCAAATAGTGCAAAGATTGAAAGTTCAACAATATCTGGTAGCGTAATTGGGGAAAAGTGTAAAATAAAGAATAGTAACATTGGAACAGATGTACTCATAAAGGCAAACACAAAAATTCAAGATGGTGCAGTTGTTAAAGAATCGATTATTGGCGAAGAGTGTAAAATAATGAATGCAACAATAAAAGGTGCAGTAGTTAACAAAAATTCAAAAATTTTTGATGGTGCAAGGATTATTGGAAAAGATGGAAATATTGTGATTGAAAACAATGTTTCAATAGGTGAAAATTCAATAATTAATGATGATTGTGTGATTAAAGAAGGGAAAAAACTTCCAGCAGGTACTTTAATATTAAAATAGGAAGGGTAGAAAGTTGAAAATTATAGTAGGTTTGGGTAATCCCGGAAAAGAGTATGAAGAAACAAATCACAACGCTGGTTTTAGTGTTGTGAATTTTGTTTGCTCAAAATTTAATGAAAAATTCACAAAAAAAGATTGTGATTGCGAGGTCGCAAGTTTTTTTGTTCACGGAGAAAAAATTTTACTAGCAAAACCGCAAACATATATGAATAACAGCGGTGTTGCGGTTAGGAAACTTGTAGATAAATATAAAATTGATGTTAAAAATGACCTTGTAATTATATCTGATGACTTTGATACAAAAGAGGGAACAATAAGGATTAGAAAGCAGTCCGGTAGTACAACGCACAATGGCGTTAGAAGTATAAAGCAACATCTCGGCACAAATGAGTTTATTCGAATTAAAGTAAGTATTGGTGCAAAGCCTGAAAATATGGACACAGCGGACTTTGTGCTTGCTAAAATAAAGAATCAATCAACCTATGATGCAATAGATACTGCAACAGATGCGATTGTGTTATTTATTGAGAGTAAAGACATTGAAAGTGTAATGCAAAAATACAGTAAATAAAGAGAAATTATGATAAAAGAGTTTTTAGATTTGTCAAACCTTGGGGGTAATTATAAAGCCCTCGTGGATAGCGTACGGAAAAGAGAAAAATGCTCTGTATGTGGAATGGGACAGAGCGAAAAAATTATTTCAAGTTTAAACTCCACTGGTAAAGTGTTATATATAGCCAGTGATTTTTCTGTTGCAAAAAAATCTTATGAACTTTTTAAAAACATTTTGCCAAACGCGACCTTTTTGTTTGCGGAAGAGGGAGATAATCTAACATATAAAAAAGCACAGTCACTTGATGGAAGTGTGGAAAGGATAAAAACATTATTTAATTTAGTGTCCGGTAAAGCATCTATTGTTTGTGCCAGTGTGGAAGCGCTTTTGTCATATGTCCCAAGAAAAGAAGATTTGATTGAAAATATTATAAAAATCAAGTATGGTGATAATATAGAAATTGCGTGGCTAAAAAACAAGTTGTTGCAAATGGGTTACACG
>JAZNEY010000018.1:0-2050 GCA_045588795.1 Clostridia bacterium
CATCTGCTTTCAATCCAACTGTATGAAATTTGCCAGCGGAAATCGCAACAATATCTTTCCAAGAAGAAACATTACACTGACCATGTTTATTATAACCAACAGCGACAACACTTCCATCTGCTTTCAACCCAACTGTGTTAAACTTAGCTGATACCGCTACTATATCTTTCCAATCACTAACGTCGCATTGACCATGTTTATTATGACCAACCGCAACAACCGTTCCATCTGCTTTTAGACCTACTGTATGATCATATCCAGCGGAAATTGCAACAATATCTTTCCAAGAAGAAACATTACACCGTCCATCTTCATTTTCACCAACAGCAACAACAGTTCCATCTGATTTTAACCCTACTGTATGAATTTCACCAGCCGAAATTGCAACAATGTCTTTCCAATCACTAACGTTACATTGACAAGACACATTCAAACCAACAGCAATAACAGTTCCATCTGATTTTAGTCCTACTGTATGGCCAAGACCAGCCGAAATTGCTACTATATCTTTCCAGCCTTTAACTCTGCATTCGCCTGACATGCCAAAACCAACAGCAACAACAGTTCCATCTGATTTTAACCCTACTGTATGATCATTGCCTGCTGAAACAATGCCATCAACTATTTTAAAATTTTCTCTTATTGATTTTAATCTCGTTCTATTTTCTTCAGCTTCTTGCAGTTCTCTTTGCCTTCTTTCTTCAGCTTCTTTTAATTCTCTTTGCCTTCTTTCTTCAGCTTCTTTTAATGCTTTTTGCCTTCTCTCTTCAGCTTCTTTTAATTCTTTTTGAAGTCTTTCTTCTCTTGCTTTATTGTTTTCTTTAACAGAAAGATAATAATTTTCTAACTCGGCTTTTAACTTTTCGTCTGCAAATTTTATTACTTTTTCATAATTTTTGCTTGAAAAAACGTTTAAATTATCAAATTTGGCTATGCCTTCACGATTTTCTAATTCTAGTTCACACATAAATTTAATTAAATATGCTTCAGCGCATTCTGGTTCAATATCTAAAACTTTTTCAGCATATTCATCTGCACTCTCAAACTCACCATCTTCTAAAAACATAAAGGCACGCTTTAATAATGAATTAACATTGCCACTGGCAGAGCTCATTGATAAATTTATTTCTTTTTCTTGTTTATCAATCTCTTTTATAACAACTTTCTTAATACCGCGAACAATATCGTTAATAAAGCCGATTTTACTCATATCTTGAGCCTGCAAGTGGGCAAATTCTTCTGGAAGTTCATAAGCGTCCATATCGCGATAACAAGGTATTAACATTTTGTTGCGATCATTTTTCATCATCTTTAAGAAACGCGACCATTCGTTCTTTACCCATACCGCATTAAAAAATTCTGGTTTTGTTCCAAGGGCAAGCATCACTTTTGACGAATTTAAAGCAGCAAATATAATTGGCTCGTAGGCTGAACCTAATTTATCCTCTAACGTTATTGCCGCGTAGAAAACTTTATACCCTTCTTGCGTTAATTGATAATATATATCGTTTGCGATAACGCTATCTTGCGTTCTTCTTCCTGTTTCGTCTGTTTCTTTGTAACAGATAAACACGTCAAACGGCTCTTCGTTTTTTGCAATTGTTAAAATGCCTTTTTGAATTTCGTCAATAACTTTTGCTTCTTTTTCGTATATATCTTTTTGAACAACGTCTGCATATTTTAGAGCAAGTTTATAGTTTTCGTCAGTTACTATTGCATCGTAAGACGTTCTATGACAAGTTGGAATGCGCGTAAAAGTTTTAGGGTCTTCTACATATTCAATACCATATTTGCATAGTATTAAACCCCAATACGCCTCCGCTTCACTTTCGTTTGTTTCAATTATTTTTTCATACATTTTTTCCGCTTTATCAAACTCGCACTTTTGACGAAGCAAGTTTGCGCGGTTAAACAGATTTCTTATATTTTCATCTTTTGCAGTTGGAACGGTTTGTTTAGTTCCACAATATTCGCATTCAACAACGCTTACGCCTTCTTGAACGTCTAACTCTCCACTGCACATTTTGCACTTGTAAATAGCCATTTTAAC
>JAZNEY010000019.1:0-15201 GCA_045588795.1 Clostridia bacterium
TTAAATAATCAAAGTTAATAGATTCAATAAAATCTCTTTGTGTAAATTTTGTGTTATTAAAGTTTTCGAAAGAATCGAAATGATTTTCCAAGAGTACAGGTGTTGGAATATTTAGCAAATAACAAATTTCAGACAAGTGATCAAAAAATGTATCGCGGGAATAGTTTTCAATTGTTTCGTAAATTATGTCTTTTTGAATTTTGTGGTCGGTCATTGTTTTTGCCCAGATTTTGATCATAAAATAGGTCTCCTAAGAAATTTTTTATTGGTAAATAGTAGTGTAACATAATTTTGAAATAATAACAATAATTTTTTAACAAAGATAAAATTTTTCACTTGACATAATTAAGAAACAATAATATAATATGCACTCGAAACTGTGCAAATCTAGGAGGATTTATCGTTATGGCAGAAGTTTTTTTAACTAAAGAAGGAAGAGAAGAAAAAGAAAAATATTTAGAATATTTAAAGACGACAAAGCGTCAAGATGTTATAGAAAAGTTAAAAATTGCTCGTGATTTCGGCGACTTAAGTGAGAATGCTGAGTATGATGCGGCAAGAGATGAGCAAAGAAAACTTGAGGCGGAAATTGAAAAGATTGAAGAGACATTAAGGGTTGCGAAAATTGTTGACATAAAAGACATCAAGACAGATGTTGTTGGTGTTGGCACAACTGTAAAACTTTATGATGAAGAATTTGATGAAGAGGTTCAATACTCGATAGTTGGGTCGCTTGAATGCAATCCATCAAAGGGATTGATTAGTAACGAATCGCCAATTGGAAAATCATTGATGGGTAAAAAGGTTGGAGATGTGGTAAGTGTAGAGGCTCCTGCTGGAATTATAAAAATGAAAGTTTTGAGTATTTCGGTATAAAACAACAAAAAATTAGAAGATGAGGCAAATGCCACATCTTCTAATTTTTTATGCAAATAACTAGAATTATTTTTGGTAAAAACAAGATACTAGTGTTATGAAAAACTTTAAATTTATTTTATTATCAATCATTATTGGCTTGATGGTTGGGTTTACAAATGGTTTTCTTGGTGCTGGCGGAGGTATGATTTTAGTCCCAATGCTTACGTGGATACTTGCAATAGATTCAAAGACTTCGCACGCAACAGCAGTTTTTGTAATGCTACCAATTTGTCTTATTAGTGGTGTAACGTGTTTGATAAATGGGGTTGTAGATTATAAGGTGCTACTTCCAGTTGCTATCGGTACTATAATAGGTGGAACAATTGGTAGCTTGTTCCTTAAAAAACTTGCAAGCAATTGGTTAAATTTTATTTTTTATGTTGTTATGATTTGTTCGGGGATTTGGATAATTATTAGGTAAGCGGAGGCGAGTGACTAAGTGTTTATTTTGTTTATATTGTTTAGTGTTTTGTCTGGAATACTTGCAGGAATGGGAATGGGAGGAGGAACTCTTTTAATACCCATTTTAACAATTATTTTGAGCGTTGAACAGTCAATGGCACAAGCGATAAATTTACTTGTTTTTATACCTTGTTCAATAGTTGTGTGTATAATATATGCGAAAAATAAGTTGATAGACTTTAAAAAAAGTTGGCTAATTTCCTTGGTTGCTTCAATGATTTCTGTTGTTGCTGTGATAGTTTCTCTAAAAGTTGAGAGTAGACTTCTTTCAACAATATTTGGGATATTTTTGATTGTGCTAGGCGTTATTCAGTTTATTATCCAAATAATAAGTGGTGCAAATGCGTGCTCAAAATATCTGCCTAAAAAGGAAATATAAAAGTTTTTAATTTTATTTAAAACACTCAAAATTATTAGACAATCAATTAGTTTTTTGCTATTATATTTATAAAATAGTAATTAGGGAATTTGTCTAAATGGAAGTAAAGTCTTATAAGTACAATAAAGGTATTAAGTTTGAAGAACGATCTCCATATGAATTGGTGGAGGGCACCGAGACTCTCGGGGTTCCTCAATTTGTGTTTGTACCATTAAAGCAATTTAAAGGTGCAGTACCTTTATTGATGGTCGAAATTGATGAGTATGTTTGTGTGGGAACAATCCTTGCAAAGGGACGTACGGGCGTAATATTGTCCCCTGTAACAGGAAAGGTTGTTGCGATTGAAAAAAGACCATCTGCACATGGTGGTTCTTGCGATCACGTTATTATTCAAACAGCAGAGAAAGAGATGTATTACAGGCTACCAGATTTAAAAGATTCTCAACTTTCTCCTGTTGTAATTTTAAGAAGAATATTCGATTGTGGTATTGTGAATAATGATGGCGTGCCACTTTATAAAAAGTTGACAATTGAAAATGGCGAAATTGTTGATTCCATTGTGATAAATGTGTGTACAGATGAGCCATATGTAAACAGCACAATATGTCTTTTAAATACAATGCCAAGAGAAACAATAAAAGCATTTGAGTATATTGTGAAAGCAGTTGGTGTAAACAGTGTTAAAATTGCAGTTACGGATAATGCCTATATAAATCTTGAAAAGTTTTTTAGGGAATTAAAAGCCTATAAGGGATTGATAAAATTTGAGATTTCAAAGGTTGGAAACAACTATCCGGTCGGTGATGAAGAAGTCCTTGTTAAAGTTTTAAGCAAGGTAAAAACAAAAAAAGGCGCACCTAAAAAGAAAAATGCAAAAATGATAGTAATTGATGCATCTGCTTGCTTTGCTGTTTATCAAGCAATTGCAAGGGGATATGCAGATGACTACAAACTTATAACAGTTCTTGGTGTTGGTCCACAGGGAAACCAGCAGAAAAATGTTTGGGTGAAAGTTGGAACAACTATTGGCGATATATTAAGTCAAACAGGCTCTGGTGCGTATGGAAACATAACTAAGGTTATTGTTGGTGGGCCTATGAGAGGCAAGGCAGTAAGTGGTTTTGATGTTTCAATTACTAAAACGACAAAAAGCATTTTGTTTATGACGGGAATGGAAAGTGCTTTAAATCTTGAATCGAAATGTATTGGTTGTGGCAAGTGTGTAGATGTTTGCCCAATTGGGCTATTGCCATACAAATTAGATGAGTTAAGTCAAAATGAAGAATATGAGGCTTGTAAAAAATTTGGCGCGGAATTCTGTACGAAGTGTGGATGTTGTGCGTATGTTTGTCCAACGCGTAGACATTTGGTGCAAAGAATTTCATACGCAAAAGATGTAATTGATGGAAAAGGAGGGGGTCGAGTTTAATTATGGATAATTATGTATCGGTTGGTCCTCACATAAAAGGTAATTCGGATTCCAATAGAGCGTATTTGCTAATGGCTATTTCTTTGGCTCCCGTATTACTCACAGGAATAATTGTTTTTGGTTTTAGAAGTTTATTGGTTGTGCTTATATGCACGCTAAGTTCTGTCGCTTCTGAAATTGCTTACAACTATTGCAAATATAAAAAATTTGTATTTTATGATTATTCAACGATATTGGTTGGTGTGCTAGCAGGTCTTGTGATGCCGGCAGGAGTCCCAATCTTGGCACCTGTTCTTGGAATAGTTCTTTCAAATATATTGGTTAAAAATTGTATGGGTGGCAGAGGCTCGTGCCTCGTAAGTGAGGTTGCTTTTGCAAAAGTCTTGACATTTATAGCATTTGCTGTTGTGTCGGAAAGTTATCTTGATGCTGTAAGTGGAAGTGCAACATCAACTACAGCTGTGAACACAATTTTAAATGGCGGGGCAAAAGAAATAAATTTCTTTGGCTTGCTTTTTGGAAATACAACAGGTGCTATTGGTGAAACAGCTGGATTGTTTCTATTGGCTGGAGGAATTGCTCTTTGCGTGTTAAAGGTGATTGATTATAAAATTCCAGCAATCTACTTGGGGGCAGTTTTGTTGTTGTCAATTATAGTATTCGGTTTTGTAAATGCGTTATACTTAATGTTTTCAGGTGGGGTTATATTGGTTGCTTTTTACCTACTCACAGAAAACTCATGTGCACCAAAGACTTGGCTTGAAAAAATTATCTATTCAGTAGGTGCGGGATTAATCACCGTACTTTATTGGAGGTTTGGAAAGTTTCCAAATCTTGCAACTTTCTATGCAGTATTGTTGATGGGGGTTGTGTCAAGTGCGTTTAGTGGATATTATAGACCAAAATGTAGTAGGGAGAAAAAATAATGCAAAAGTTCAAAACAATGGGTTTAGCATTTTTAAGTTGGATGTTTTTTGTTGTGCTTTGTATTGGTATGCTTCTTGTAACCGATATAATGTTCAATAAGACGACCACTTTTTTTGACAGGTACAAAGATTTTAATTACGAAACGAATTATGAGGTAATAACAAATGAAAAGATATGATTATATTTTTAACCCTGTAATTTATTTTGGTGTGGGTCTGTTGCCAATGTTATACTTGTGTACATCGGCCTCTGAAGCACTAAGATTTGGTTTTGTGCTTGTTCTTGCTATGATTGCAAGTTTATCGGTGGTCTTGCTTTTCAAGCCACTTATATACCAAAACATAAGAATACCGTGCTTTGTTCTAGTTGTGGTAGGTGTTGAATATTTTGTAGATTCGGTTGTGAGTGAGTTTTGGATAGATTCATATAGTGGGATATCAAGTTCGATTTATTACTTATTTGTCGCGACAATAATAATATTCGCTCTTGAATATGCGTTTAAAGAAAAGAGTGTGAAACGAGCATATTTAAATTGTGTAAATATTGGACTTGAATATTATTTGATGTTGGTAGTTGTTGGTGTGGCTCGAGAAATCTTAGGGTCTGGGACTCTTTTTGGGAATCCGTTTTTAGGATTTAAAGGAATGGAGTTCTTCCATTCGCTTGCAGGGGCTATGCTAGTTGTGATTTGCTATGCGTCAGTATATATGATTATAGCAACCAAAATTCAAAATAAAGTTAATCTTAGAAATCAATTAACGGACAGGTATTTTACTTATATGAAAGAAAATTGTACACTAACAAGAAAAACTATAGAAGTAAAACCTGAAGTTTCTAAACCAGTAAAGCAAGAGGGAGGGGATAATTGATGGTGAGTTTTTGGTCAATAATTGCTTCTGGAGTTTTGGTGTCAAACTGTTTGGTGTCTACTTGTTCAGGTGTTGATATAACGACAAACCCAACAAAAGACATAAAGAATGCATCAATTTATAGCGTTGTAATCTTTTCAATACTAACTGTATCATCTGTACTTATGTTTTTATGCAATAAGATATTGGATTTTTATGGCATTGCCCATATGTTGTTTTTGGTAACGCTTATTTGCGTGGCAAGCCTTGTGCAGATAGCAGAGTATCTAACACAAAAGATTGCTCCAAGATTTGTTCAAGATATAGGTTATTTTATGCCAATACTTGCGTGTAATTTGTTTTTGCTCATACTTCCAACAACTTTTGCAAATCTTACTTTTGGGCAGTTGTTGTTAAACGCTATTGCAAGCGGAATTGGTATATGGTTTGTGCTTGCAATAATTGCTGGAATTAAGCACAATTACTTTAAAAAAGAGTCAAAGATTAACACAAATTTAGCTTCGCTAATCATAGCATTCGTATTGATTGTTGTGTGGAGTGCGTTTTAAAAAGGAGAAAACATAATGAAAGTTGTTCAACTTATGGTTGTTTTGATAGCTTTAATGATTGTGCTATTTCTTGCTTATTTCTTGATTCAGTTGCTTTTAGAAAAAAGGAAGTCTAGCGTTGTGCGTTCAATTGTAAATAAAAGGCTTAATGGAAAAACCGAAGATAAGTCAAGAACTGAGGAGATAATTGATGCGATTGAAAAGGGGGAGACAAAGGCTTCAAAATATGAAGAAATAACGAAACCGGAGCTTGAAGAAATAACAAAAAGTTTAAATGAAGAAACTCAAAATGATGGAAGAGAGGTTGCTTTTGTTTTTTGTAAAGGTGGAACAAGGGTTGCCAGCAGATTCAGTTATCAAGGTGTTCAAGGGTGTAAGTATGTAAACAAATTGTACAGTGGAAATAAAGTTTGTTCATATGCCTGTCTTGGTTGTATGGATTGTGCTAAGATTTGTCCAACAAAGGCAATCTTTAAAAATGAATATGGCGTAGCGGAAATTGATAGAAGTTTATGTATAGGTTGTGGACTTTGTGCAAAAGAATGTCCAAATAAACTTATAAAAATGATACCGCTAGACCAGAAGATAGTAACAGCGTGCAAATACTGTTTGACAGATAAAAAAGATAAGGATATAAATAATTTTTGTACGGTTGGTTGCAGTAAGTGTAGAAAGTGTGTAAAAGTTTGTAAACCGGGTGCATTAAGTTTTAATGAGAAAGGTGAACTCATCTTTAATAATGCTAAATGCACAAGGTGTTACAAGTGTTTAAAGGAGTGTCCAAGTAGGACTATAATTCCAATAATAGATGCTGTAGATAAAATTTAAAAAATAAATAAAAAAACTATATACTTTTAACTTGTTTTGTGGTATAATCTCTATGTATCGGGGGGAATTCAAGTTAGGAGAGTAGCAAAGTGGAAAAAATTGCTTTTATTGAAATTAACAATTACTTGGCAAAACTAATAATTGCCGAAACTAAGACAAATGCACATTTCAATCTAATCACAAGAAGAATGGTTCCAATAGAATTAGGCAGGGATTTTGAGAAAGATCACTTTTTTAAAAGACCACAGATTGAAGAGGCAATAGAAGTTTTAAAGCAATTTAAACAAACTTGTAATATGTTTGGTGTTGAAAAGACTTGTATGTATGGCTCATTCTTAACAGATATGAGACCTAAGAATCTAAATAGCTTTATTGATGAGATTTATACAAAGTGTGGTTTTAAGCTAGATGTTATTGATGAAGAACAGCAATGTGAGGCACTATATAAAGCATCACTTGGAACAATTGATTCGAACAAGGCTTTGAGCGTGCAAGTTGAGCAAGATTCAATTCGACTTGTGCAATATAACAGGAGAGGGGTCGTTAATTCAAGGGTGTTCTCTTTTGGACCTGTAAGTTTAATTAATACTTTTTCAAAAGAAGAGTATGAAGATGAAGCACAAAGAATTGAGTCAATTCAACAATATATAAAACACGAGTTATCAACAATTGAGTGGGTAGAAGATGCAAAGCCTTTAAAATTTATAGGAATTGGCAGATATTTTGAGGACCTTTCAAAAATGGTAAGAAAGTACAAAAAATATCCGTTTGACAGAGCTCACGGTTATTCTATGAATTTAGAGGATATGAATTATATCATTAACCAAGTAACAGCAATGGGGCTTGATGGCACAAAGAAATTGAAAGGACTTGAAGATGGACGGCTTGATTTGTTTGTGCTTGCGCTAATGATAATCAGAGAATTGTTTGAGGTTTTTGAAACAAATGATGTTGTTGTGTCAAAAAGTGGAATACTAGAGGGCAAAATTTTAAACACAAGCATTGTTCTAAATCAAGAAAAACCAGTGCTTGATATGATTCAATTTGGTGTTGATGGTTGCACAATGAATTTAAATGAACGTCAACAAAAGCATAGTAAACAAGTTGAAAATCTTGCCACAATGATATATCGTGAATTGAAAGTTGTTCACAAATTGACAAAAGGGTTTTTGAAAATTCTTCGCGTTGCAAGTTCTATGCACGACATTGGATATGTTATAAATTACTTTAAACATTCAAAGCATAGTGCTTACGCGATACTAAATAAAGAAGTTATAGGGCTTACGCACAGAGAGCAAATTCTTGCAAGTTTTGTCGCTTCACTTCATCACGGTGAGGAGATTGACCTTTCAAGTTGGATAAAATATCAAAGTTTGTTTGAAGATGGTGATGCAATCGCTGTTAAAAAACTTGGTGTAATGCTTCGTCTTGCTGAAAGTTTTGATGTGTCAATGAATAATGTAATTACAGATGTTCATTGCGATATACTTGGAGACAGTGTAATATTCAAGACAGAAAACACTCTTGATAAAACATTTGAGGTTCAAGAGGCAAAGGGTGTGGCTAAGGCGTTTGAGCAATTGTTTAACAAGAGGCTAGAAATTTTATAATAAAAAGTTAAGGAGATGGACAAAATGACATACTCAATAGCTATTAAACTTGGCAGTTGTAATACTTCCATTTTTAAACAGGGTGAGGGGATAGTTCTTTTTGAGCCATCTCTTGTTGCTTATACAGGCTCTGGAAAAAACAGAGAAATAAAGGCTGTTGGAAACAGGGCTAAAAGAATGCAAGGTCGAACAGATGACCAAACATTTGTGATGAGTCCAATTTTTGAGGGGCGAATTACAGATACCGAACTTGCTTGTATAATGCTAAAATCATTTTTAAACAAAGTTATAAAAAGAGGGCTTGTTAAACCAAAAATTAAAGCGGTCGTGTGTATTCCAATGGGTTTAACTTTGGAAGAGAGAAAGACCTTTGAAAAAGTTTGCTATACGGTTGGTATTCAAGATGTTGTACTTGTTCCATCAATTATTTGCGGAGCAATAGGATACAATTTTCCTGTGTCTGAGCCAAATGGAATTTGTTTGGTCAATATTGGTGGTGGCTCAACGGATATTGCAGTAGTAAGTTTGAACTCAATCATAGAGGGTGCAAATGTCTGTATAGGTGGCTCGGTATTAGATAAGGCTATTGAAAGACACATTGCTGGAAAGTTCGGAATCCAAATTGGCATAGGCGTTGCGGAGGGTTTAAAAGAGGAAATTGGAAGTTTGTATAAAAACGATATGTCAAACGCAGAAGTTAGTGGTGTTGACATTGAGTCAAAAATGGCAAGAAATGTGGTTGTTGAATCACAAGATTTGTACGAGGTGATTGAGGATTATTTTGCAAAGATTGTCGAAGCAATCAAGGCTGTGTTAAATGGTTGTCCGCCAAACATTGTTAAAGATGTTGATGACATGGGTGTATACCTAATGGGAGGAACATCATTAATCACTGGTGTTGAACAATATTTAAGAAGAGAGCTTTGTGTGCCAATAAAAGTTGAGGATTATACAACAGCAATTGATGTACTTGGTGCTGGAAAACTTTTAAGTGACGCAAAGTTATTAAAAGAATTGTCAGAACTTTAATGAATGTTCGCTATTAAAAAGCGAACATTTTTCATAAACAGGAGGTGTATTTTTATGAAATTTCAATTAATGGCAACAACGAGGCTTGCAAACGAGGGGGTTGATAAAAGAATACCATTTGATTCAACTTCAAAATTTGATGAGGCTTATAATACTTATATTGCGGGTCTAATTGGCGGGACTTGCTATATGAAGGATAGTTTTGATTTGCTATTGGAGCAAGAGCCGGTAAAGCATACAGATAGGGGGAACTTGGTTGCAAGTTCAGGTCATCATAGTTGTTTTGGCCATTCTCATTTGTCTATTGAAATAACAGGTGTTCCTAAAATTTTTGCTATGGTTATAAATAATGAAAAAGAGTATTATACAAGTGAAAAAAGTGGAAGATATACTGTTTTAAAAGACCCAAACGACAAAGAGAACTTGTACGACAAGTGGCTTGAAATTTTTATGCGTAAAATCAAAGAGGCTTATCCAAATGAGCCTTTTATGACAGACATTAAAATTAAAAAACTTGCACAGGAAAATGCGAGATGTTTAAATTCGATATTCTTGCCTGCAACAAATATGATATATACAACGAGTTACAGACAATTAAATTATTTGTGTCATTGGTTTGAAAATGAAATTACTTCGCCAACAAACTATATTTATGAAAGATTAAAACCATATTTTGAGGGATTTGTGAATTTTGCTAAAAATGAGGGGCTTTATAAATCAAATGTGGCAAATGACAACAAAGGTAGAGGACTGTCATTAATTCGTGCAGGGTTTTCAAACTCAATTTATGATTACAGTTATCAAGCGACATACGAATGTTCTTATCCTTGTTTTGCTGACTTGCATAGACATAGAAGTTTAGATTATTTTATCGATATTAAGTCAATTGAAGATTTTTTAAATGGCAAAAACAGAAACTTTTTCATTCCAGAAATTATAAGGGAAGATAAAGAGCTTGTTGACTTATGGCTTTTAGACCTTGCTAAAAAAAGTGTTGATGATATTCCTCAAGGTGCATTGATAAAAGTATGTGAAAGTGGAAATTTTGACAGTTTTATGCTCCGTGCCAAAGAAAGACTTTGTACCTGCGCTCAAAGAGATGTTATGCGGGTGGTAAGAGATAGGACAGTAGATTATGCAAATGTTTTAAAAACGCTTGCAGAAGATGGGAATGCATATTATAATGAGCTCTACCATAGAATATTACCATATACCAAAGGTGCAAGGTGTGTAGCTGGGTACAAATGTGCAACGCCTTGTGGGTTTAGTGAGGGTATAATGTGTACAAGAAAAATTTAGCGGGGGAGATTAAATGAATACAGAAAAAGAATTAGAGACAAAATTAAGGGCTGCAGTTTGTGGAAGTCTTGCAAAATATATTTTTGTGTTGAAAGCAAAAAGAGATGCGATTATGGACAGTGATATGGTTATAAGCAACAGTGATGATTTTGACCCAATGTATCTAGGGCAGTTGATTGAGTATTATGAAAACAAGTTGGATTGCTTACAATCTATGGATATTGGTGCGCTTGAAAAAATTTGTGAAGTAAACCACGCACATATTTTACACGAGGCACTAAGATCATCTGAAATGCCAGCGGTTACGAAGGCTACGGACAATATGGTTATGAAGAAGAGCACCAGAAGTGAAAAATATGATGTTTATATAAAAGAACAATCTATTCTTGCTGATAGATTGATTACAGATGTAATATTTTCTGCATTTAACGAAAGTGTTGTTACAATAGAGAGTGTTAAAAATATATCAAGGTTAAAGAATGAAACATTGAGAAGTATAACAATGTCTGCAATGAGAAAACCAATTGGAAAGTCGTTTATATATGCAACATTTTGCAAGGCTCAATTGACAAAACAAATAAAAGCAAAAATGAAAGAACAGGAAAAACAATCTTCAGAAGAAAATCAATAGAATAAATAAGTTGTATTAATAAAAAGTTGGAACAACCCGTTGTTCCAACTTTTTATTGAAATTTTGTTTATAATTAAAATTGTATTTTTTCTTCAATATAAGATTTAAGATTGTCAATATTGATTCTTTCTTGCTCCATTGTATCTCTGTTACGAATTGTAACTGTATTATCTTCAAGAGTGTCAAAATCGATAGTTACACAGAATGGGGTTCCGATTTCATCTTGTCGTCTGTATCTTTTACCGATTGAACCGGATTCATCAAAATCACACATAAAATGCTTTGAAAGTTTTGAGTAGACTTCTGTTGCTTTTTCGCTCAAATTCTTTTGAAGTGGAAGAATTGCAACTTTGTATGGGGCAATGCTTGGGTTTAAGTGCATTACAATTCTAGTGTCATTTTCAAGCTGTTGTTCTTCATAAGCCTCGCAAAGAATAGCAAGCATAAGTCTATCGGCACCGATTGAATATTCTACTACATTTGGAATAAACTTTTCATTTGTGAATGGGTCAAGGTAGGTCATATTTTTACCTGAATATTCCTGATGTCTTGAAAGGTCCCAATCTCCTCTGTGGTGAATACCGTTTAGTTCTTGCCAGCCGATAGGGAACTTGTATTGAATGTCGCAAGCTGCTTTGGCGTAATGTGCAAGTTTGTCGTGGTCATGGTATCTAAGGTGCTCAGGTTTTAGTCCAAGGTCAATTACAAAGTCAAGTGCTTTTTGTTTGTAATCATTGTAACAGTCCATTGAATTAGTGTCTTTGCAGAATTTTTGAAGTTCCATTTGTTCAAACTCAACAGTTCTAAACAAGAAGTTTCCAGGCGTGATTTCATTTCTAAACGATTTACCAATTTGTGCGATTGCAAAAGGAACTTTCGCTCTTGCAGACCTTTGAACATTTAGAAAATTTATATATTCTCCTTGACAGGTTTCTGGTCGAAGATAAACCAAATCTGTATCATCTTCAATGGTTCCTCTGCTGGTTGTAAACATTGGATTGAATTTTCTAATTGGTGTCCAATTCCTAACGCCACAATGAGGGCATTTTACATCATTTTCCTCGATATATTTTTCAAGGTCTTGGTTTGTCATAGCCTCTGCAGAGATTGTGTTTTTGCTGTGGTTTTCAACCAGTGTGTCTGCTCTAAATCTTTGTTTGCAGTTTTTGCAATCCATTTTTGGGTCTCCAAAACTTTGCACGTGTCCGCTTGCTTCCCAAACTCTTGGATTCATTAGAATTGCGGCATCAACGCCATAGGTTGATGGGTCCTCTTGAACAAATCTTTTCCACCAAGCTCTTTTAATATTGTTTTTAAGCTCAACACCTATTGGACCAAAATCCCAAGTATTGGCAAATCCACCATAGATTTCACTTCCTTGAAAAATGAAACCGCGATTTTTGCATAGATTTACAATGGTTTCCATAGTTAATTCTTTCATAAAATTTTACCTCCTAAAAATAAAAAGTCCCCTCGTGATAGTGCTATTATCACGAAGGGACGATAATTTATAATTACCGCGGTTCCACCCTAATTGGTTTAAAACCCACCTTAATTAACTTTTAACGAAAAAGTAGGAAACGGATAGTATTTGGCTATCTCCAAGCAAGTCGCCACTTTGCTTATAGGATTTATTTATAGGTAGATTATATACGCAAGACAGTTGTTTGTCAACCATTTTGAAAATTTTTCAATTTATTTAAAAAATAACTATTCACTTTTTGTTGATGGTTGTGTTATAATAGTTTCATAATGAATAATAGAGGGTGTAAAAGATGTTAAACTTAAAAAATGTATGCAAGATTTCACTAAATTCAAAGAAACAAAAAGTAAATTTGTTGACAAATATTTTCGTTGAAATAAGACAGGGTGATTTTGTATGTGTGCAAGGTGCAAATGGTGCAGGTAAATCTTCACTATTATCAATAATTAGTACAGAGGATATGAATTTCGCCGGTGAATACTTCATTGATGGAATAGAACTTTCTAAGTACACAGGTAAGCAATTACAAGAGTTAAAGGCTACAAAATTTGGAATTATTAGCGAAAAATTTGACCTTATTCAGAGAAGAACAATTGAACAGAATTTGGAGATTCCTCTTCACTTGATGAAATTATCAAGGGCAAGCAAGGCAGAACTGATTACAAATGCATTGAATGCAGTGGGTTTATCTCATAAAATCTTATCATTAAAACCAACGGATTTGTCTGCTGGTCAATGTCAAAGGGTAATGGTTGCAAGGGCTATTGTCGCAAATCCGCAAATTATTGTGGCAGATAATCCAACAGCGCTAATGGATGAAGAGTCTGCAGAACTTATATTAAACCTATTTGCAGAATTGAATAAATCTGGCAGAACAATTATTGTTGCAACTAGAGATGAAAGGTTTTTAAAGAAAGCAAAAAGAGTTTTCACAATAAGCAGGGGAATGCTAGTTGAAAATATGAAAGTTACAAGAGGTAAAAATGTTGGGGAAGTTATAGATATTGACGCTAAGAAGAAAAAGACAAAAACGACTTCTATAAAAAAACAAGTTTCAGTACTAGAAAAGAAAGCACCCGTGCAAAAAGAAGAGGTTGTAGAGGCAAAAGTCGAAGATTTAACAAAAGAGCAAGTTTCTCCCGCTGAAATTGTAAAAGAAGAAAAAAGAACAGAAACCCTAAAACAAGAAAAGCCAAAAACAACTAGGAAGAAAAATATGACAGATGAAAACCAGTTAACAATTGATTTAGTTGAAAAGACTCCAAAGAGTACAAAGTCTGAAAGCGAAGAAAAGAAAACCGTAAAAGAGGAAAAGCCAGCAAAGAAAACAACATCTAAAAAGAGCACAAAAACAGATGTAGATGAAGATTCTGAATTGCTTATAAAACCTGTAAAATCAAGCAGAAGGAAGGGTTAATAATAATGTTGTTCAAGGACTTGTTAAATTCGGTTTGGCAAAATATAGTGGCAGAGAAGTGGTTTTTTATAAAAACAATAATTATCAACGCTTTGGTTTGTGCAATTTTTCTTGTGGTTCCTGCATTTACAACTACATTCATAGGTGCGTTGTTTGCCGAGGCTTGTGAATCTACGATGGGATTGCTTGAATTTTTAGAAAAAAATGTGGGAAGCATTGAAAAGACAATTTCGCAAGTAACATCTGTACTTTTAGTCATATCTTTTATTTTTGCAATCATTACAGCTTTTTCCGTAGCAGAAAACGATATGCAAACATATAGAATTTATAGACGTACAGGAATGAGTGAAAATATGATTTTGTTCCAAGCGTTTATTCAAAATTCACTTGTATGTGTGGTTTGGGGCGTTCTTTCAATATTTATTGCGAAGATTGTTTCGGTTTTCCTTTCGGGGGTGATTGGAACAGCGATTATGTTATCTTTTGCCAATTTTTTAATAATGTTGTCAGCAGAAATTGTTCTTGTGTTGATGGTAACCTTTGTGAAAATAAAATTTACATTATTTAATTCAAGGCAAGAAACTTTAAAATGAAACCAATTGGGACATATAAGTTGTTGACAAACTATGTCAATTTGTTTTAAAATATATAGAAGCAATAGCAAATAAAACTAGCAGATTTAGGAGAATACTAACCGTATGAAATCAAGAAAGAAAATATTTTCATTAATTTTAGCATTGACAATTGCACTTGGTGCGTTGGGGCTTCCAGCATTTACAAAAGGTTTTGTAAACGCAGCGGCTCTCGGTTCAGTGCAAAGTGTAAAGTCATTAGAGATAGACTACAAAGAGTTTGAAGATGCTGAATATGATGTTGTTTCAAACAATGCATTTATAGCATCAGATTATGTTTTGTCGGATTTAACTGATGAGGATATATTTGTAACAGTTTGGGCACCAGACAGCACAAAAGTTGTGGACAACAAAAAGGTTGAGTCTGGCGTTGAAACTTGTGAGTTTACAAAGCCGGGTCTATATGGTGTTATGTTTAAACTTGCAGATGTAAACTCTGTAGTATATTCAAGACAATACTATGTTGCTGTTAACAGCTCAGTTGAGACAATTGAGTTATCTGAAACAGTTTCTGAAACAGCAAAAACAGGAACTTTGGTTGAAATTCCAGAATGTAAAACTTCTAATGTTTCAATAAAGGTATTTTCGCCATATGGTGAAAATGTTCCAATAAATGATGGAAAGTTTACAAACACAGCAAATGTAAAAGGAACATACTACATTGAGTATTCTAAGGAAATTCAAGTTGGACCAACAGTTGATGACAAAGAAGTTCAATACCATTATGTAAAAGTTGAATT
>JAZNEY010000020.1:0-3502 GCA_045588795.1 Clostridia bacterium
TACATCAGCTATTCGTTCTTTGCCAACGATATTGCAATTTACACACATAACAATGGAGAAACCCCGGTTGTAATCTTGGGTGAAGAAACAACATTTGGATTTAACTATGAAGTAACCAATCCGGATTTAACAGTTGTTGCAACAATCAATGATTTAGAAACTATAACTGTTACAGAAGAAGTTACTGATGCAACATACAAAATTGAAATTATATATGATGGAAATACTTACACATTTACAACAGATATAAGATTTATACAATCTGCAAATATTGGCAGTGTTGGGCTAGATTTAACTTCGGCAGTTGTTGAGTCAACCACAACAACATTCAGTGAAGATTTGATGGCAAGTGGCGATAGTTTGTACATAGTGCTTGATAAAAATCAGTATAGTGCTTCAAATATTAGGGAGTTTGAGAGTGTGGAACTTTCAAGTCTTACTCTTGCAGGAATAAATGCGGGCTACGAGGTAATTGATAAAGATGTCATAAATATTGATGGTGACTTCTTCTTAAAATTTGTAGTTCATTACACACCACAAGATAGTTCTAGTGAAGAAGAGTATGACACAACATTGATTATCTCAATGCTTTATGATGGAAAGTATGATGGCGACACTGGTGCAGAAATTACTGTTTCGGGACTTGGTGAAGATAAGGATATAATAACCATTAACTTTGATGTAAACCTTACATATTACGAAAAATTATCTGTAATTTTAAACAACCCTTATGCAAGTTTCGTAATTAAAAATGGAGAGACAGTTCTTGTATCTTCAACAAATCAAATTGCAGACTATGAATTTGAAAGTGCTGGAAATTACACACTTGTAATCACTGCAACAAATGGAGTTGTAACAACTTACAATATTACGGTAGAGGGTGAAAGCGGTTCGCTTTTTGAAATTGGAATTGGTGATGTTACGCTTACCGAAAATATGAGTTCGTATGGTCCAACAGGAGACTTTTTATACACCGAAACAGAATCGGGCGAAATTGAAATGAAAACCTATCTTGGTGGTTATTTTGATGACCTATCGACACTAGTTGTTGAGGGTAAACTTGAAATACTTTCGTTTGAGTCTGCATTAGCAAACGCATCAAAGGTTTATGGAATAGATGACAGTGAACTTGGAAATGTTCCGCTTGAAAGTGTGTCTCTTCCGGTTCAAGATGCAGAAAGTGAAATGCCATATGTAATGTTGTATACCTATTTCAAACTATCCGAAAGTGTTACTAAAACGGTGTATATATACATTTACATTTGCGATATGCCACCAGTTACATTTATTGAAATTCAAAACAATGGCACACATATTGAAAGTCTATGTGATAACAGTGCAGAGGATATTAATTCTGGATTTTTAGGCAATTTGTATCCAGTAGGTGATGGTTTTGTGCTTTTAGGTTATCTTGGGTCTGATGCTTATGATGGAGAAAGTGAAACGGTAACAATTGAACAAATAACATTAGGTCAAGAACTACAACAAATACTTGGATATGATAAAGTTGCTCTTTATGGAGCGACCAAAGAGGGGGAGGTGCAAATTCCTCTTGAAGGAAACACTGCCTATAATGTTGAGTTGCTGGTAGTAGATTATAATTATTTACCTGAAATCGGAGGATTTTGCGTTGCTCTTGGGGTAATTATTGACGATTTAGAAATAGTTGTTGCTTTAATATTCAAAGATGACCCATATGCTCAACCAATCAATTACATTCAAATAGAAGAAAACAATACCCCAATTGTTGGGTATATTGATGTTAATCTAAACAATGGAGAGGGGCAAAAGTGCTGTGGTGATTTGACTGGAGAAGTGGGAAATGGAATAAGTTATGTATATGGCTATCTTGGCAGTGATGCTTGGGACGGAGAAAGTGAAACAATTACGATAGATAGTATAATTATTCCAACTGTGGCGACTGAAATGTTTGGAGATATTACACTTTCATACGGAACGGATCCTGATGTTGAAATTGCATTAGATGAATATAACACAGCTAGGGATATTGAACTTCAAGTAAAAACTGAACTCTTTGAAGAGTTGGCGGATCCATATGTTACATGCAAGTTATATATGGCAGATGATGAATATACTGTAATAATTGTGTTGTTCTTAATAGACAGCATTTTTGAGCCAATGCAATACATTGAAATAAACACCGAAGATAGGGCGTTAAAGGGATATGTTGTGCCAAACACTTTTACAAGTGGTGAAAATGCAGATTTTCGTGGGGACCTTGAGTTTGCGTTTTATGATGATGATGAGTTTACCTCATGTGTTATTGGTTACATTGGTGAAACTGATTGTGTAGCAGGTGATACATATACATTAAACAGTCTTACCTTAAACTCAAATATTGAAAATCTTTTTGGCTCAGCTCAAGTATTAATTCCGAAAGAAATGAGCGAGGGAGGTGGTGTTGAACTTATACCGCTTCAACTCACAGATTATACAGCGAATAACATTGAAATGCCTGTAGTGTATGAAGAGAATCCATATTTTGATGCACCTTATGTTGCATTCTTATTACAATTTGAAGAAGAAGCGATTTTAGTCGCTCTAGTATTCGCCGAAAAAGGACCTGTTCAATATTTTGAAATTACCGAAAAAGACACAACTCTTCAAGGTTTTGTAACATTTGCAGATGGTTTACCAGTAGCAGTTGATGGAGAACTTGAACCTTTTGAATATGAAGAGTTTGATGGAATGCTATATGTGGGTTTAGTGGGTTACCTTGGCTCAGATGTTTATAATGGTTATGGTGATTCGATTGTTATTGATGAAATCACTATTCCGGAAGAGTTTTTAAATAGATATACCAACGTTACACTATTTGTATCAGATATGTATGATGAAATGAGACCTGTTTATCTTGAAAATGGAACTGTAAAAAATGTTTCATTGGCAGTTTTACGTGATGAATTTGATGGTGAAGATGTTGTTTTTGTCGGCTTGTATGTAGATGGCTTAATCATTATGGTTTATTTACTACTTGCAGATGACCCAAGCAAGCCAGTAACATTCTGTGAAATTCAAGTAGGCGACAAAGTCCTTGAGTCATATGTTGCATTTGAGCCTTGGGAAGAAGATGATTACTCTACTTTTGTTCCAACAGGATTTTCTGGTGATTTAGAGTTTGGCATTGAGGGTGAAGTTTTGCCTGTGCTTGTTGGTTTTCTTGGTGCAGATGTCTATGATGGAGTAAGCGATATATTTACGCTAGACAGAATCACACTTTCGGATAAGTTTTTAAGTAGATTCAATAATGTGAATATTTTTGATACACTTGAAGGTGAAAATTTATGGATGGGAAATGGGGTGATTTATAATGTAGAACTTGAGGTTACTCCTAAAGGGACTGCATCTATTGATGCACCATTTGTAAGCTTCCTTGTTCAAGTTGATGACTTTATGGTTTTCATTATATTATATTTTGCAGATGCTCCATCAGAAAATACAACATTTATTGAAATAGAAGTTGGCGATAAAACCCTTGAGG
>JAZNEY010000021.1:0-15514 GCA_045588795.1 Clostridia bacterium
TAAGCGTTTTATTATTCAATCTAAACAGATAAAAGGAGGAAAAGCATATGATTAAAACTCACGATATAAGACAACGAGAAAAGGCATCTATGGAACTTGATGTTCAAATTGCCGATACCGTTTTGCTCACAAAAGAATTGATGATAATCAATCATATGTTTGACCCAGAGGAAAGCGAAAGAGAAGTTGTCATACAAATTATAGAGCTTTTGAACAAAAAAATCTGTTCACTCAGTTTGAAAAATTTAAAGTTAGTATACGCATATAATGATGAACAATTACACAAAACAAAAGTTAAGTGGAAAAATGCTGGCGTCATCAAATTTATGGGAGTTCATTACAAACTTATAAGCCCACTTGAATTAAAAACATACCGTGCACGAATCTTACTCAAAAATCATCTTGCTTTGGAACTTGAAAGTCGAATAAATGAAAGAATTGAAAAAATCAAAAAAGGTGATTTTAAGATAGTTGGGGTCGGAAAAATTGATGAAAACACCAAATTCAAACCAGATTGGATGGACTGGTAAAATCAACTCTTTTACACCAATTATCGCCATTTTTCCTTTTTGAGTAAAACATACTTAGTGATAAAATTATGCCACTGTCAATTTTATTAAAGGTGGTATAAAAAATGGAAACAAAAAACAATTCCACAGAAGATGTCTTTTCTAAGTTTATTAACAAGGCAAAGAAAAAACTTTCTAAAAAGGAAACTATAACCGAAGAGGAAATCAAGATTGAGCCAAAGAAAAAATCTGCTGACTACAGCTTTGTAAAAAGTACAAAATCTGCCGAAGCTAAAAAATTAGAGGCTAAAATCAAAGAGTTACTCAAAGACAACCCAAACGCAGAAAATCCAATTGAACTTTTGATTGACCATTCTGTCTATGATAAACTCGCAGATGAATTGAAAACAAGATATATTCTTCAGTTATCAACCAATTTTAATGAAATAAAGAATAAACTACAAAATTGCAAATAAAAAAATCTACCAAAAATTTGGTAGATTTTTTATTTACCTATTAACCATTTTTGCGGTTTCTTTTGCGTGCGGCTTCAGATTTCATTTTCTTTTTAACGCCTGGTTTAACATATGCTTCTTTCTTTCTAATGTCGCCGATAATGCCATCTTTTTGACATTTTCTTTTAAATCTCTTAATAGCACTATCAAGACTTTCATTTTCGCCAAGTTTAACGGTACTCACCTAATTTCACCCCACTTCATTCATAATTCTCATTGAATTCTAACAAAGATTTGTCAAATTGTCAAGAGCTTTATTATTTTATTTTAAGTTTTTCGACAACACTCGCAAAGTCTATATCTTTTTTATCAATTACAGGAAAGACTTTAAGCCCATCATTCTCTTTTCTTGGATAAATATGAAAATGCAAATGGAACACCGACTGCTCTGCCACTTTATCGCTACAATTAATAATATTCACACCGCCAGCAAATATGCTTTTGTAATGCTGTGCAATTTTTTTAACTGTTTGCATAGTGTGGTTTAAATCTTCCTTACTAACATCAAAAATATTTTCTGCGTGATTTTTTGGAATTACAAGAGTATGCCCATAAACATCACCTGCAATATCTAAAAAAGCATATGTATGTTCATCTTCATATATTTTATAACTTGGAATCTCTCCCTTGATTATTTTACAAAAAATACAATCTGCACTATTCATTAATAATTTCTCCTTTAACACCATTTTTATATTTCTCGGTTACAACAACTTTAACTACTTCATTTAAAATCGGCTTATCCGTTTTAAGATAACACTTGACATAAGTTTTGGTATAACCAATATATTCCCCATCTTCAACCTCTTCAACCAAAACTTCTTCTTTATGCCCCAAAATAGAATTGATGAATTCTTCTCTTGACTTGTCTGCAACCTCTTTAAGCTCTACAACTCTTTTTTTCACAAGATTGCCATCAAGTTGATTGAATTTATCGCAGACCGTTCCCGCTCTTTTTGAAAATGGAAATATGTGCATACTTGCAAAATTAATTCTCTTTATATTTTCAATCGCCTCTTTAAAATCTTCATCTGTCTCTGTTGGAAATCCGACAATAACATCTGTTGAAATGCTTGCATTTGGAAAATGCTTTCTTATCCTTTCAATTGCAGAGTAATATTCTTCAAAGTCATAATGTCTATTCATTGATTTAAGCACACTATTTGCTCCACTTTGGAGAGGAATATGAAATGATGGACAAAAGTTTCTGTATTCCTTTAAAGCATTCAGTAATTCTTCTGTCAGTGCGTCCTGTTCAAGAGATGAAATCCTGAGCCTTACATCATCAAACTGCGACAATGCCTTTATAACATCACAGAGCCCCGTTTTCACGCCCCTTTCAAAGCCGTAGTGCGACAGATTAATTCCAACCAAGACAATCTCTTTTGATACTTTTTTTAATCTTTTATATTCATTTACAATATCATCAAGTTCTCTTGACCTTTCTCTGCCTCTTATGTATGGGATTATACAATAACTGCAAAAGTTGTTACAGCCATCTTGAATTTTTATAAATGAGCGAATTCTCTCGCCATCAATTGAATAATTTTTGTTGTAATTTTTGTGGTCAACCGGAGTTATCTCTTGAACTTTATCTGTTCCACGAGTTATATAATCAACCAACTTTTCTTTTGCCTCTGCACCAACAACTACTACGACATTTTCTTTTTCAAAATATTTTTCTGGGTGTAACTCGCTTGAACAACCACAAACATAAATTTTAGCACTTGGATTTATTTTTCTTATTTTCGCAATAACCTCACGAGACTTATGTTCTGCCTCGTTAGTTACCGCACAGGTATTTAGAATATAACAACCTGCGTAGTCAAGCCCAAAAGACACCTCAATGCCACGAGTTCGAAGTTCCTTTGCGAGTGCCTCGCTTTCATATTGATTTACCTTGCAACCAAGCGTATAAATACAACATTTCATAGTTTTTTCCTTTAATTATCAAAAACTTCATTTATGACAGACAACATATAAAGTCCGGCTGTTTCCGTTCTTAAAATTCTTTTGCCAAGACTTACACTCTTTGCGCCATATGAAATTATTGTGTTAATTTCTTCCTCTGTAAAGCCACCCTCTGGCCCAATAATGATCGCAATAGACTTTGCATTTTCATTATGATTTAAAGTTTCAAGTAAAGGCATTGTATCCTCTCTCTCATTTGCGAGAATTACAAGGTCAAAGTCCTTTAATTCAGCCTCCAAGGTCTTGAGATTTGCACATTCTTTAATTTCAAGAGGCGTACTTCTTCCACATTGTTTAGTAGCACTTATTGAAATTCTTGCAAGGCGAGGGAGTTTTCCACTTCCCTCTTTCACATCACAATTTTTTAAATAGATTGGCAAAATAGAGGTTGCCCCTAGTTCACAAGCCTTTTCCGTTACTAGGTCAAGTTTATCACCTTTTGCAAGAGCTTGCACAACCATAATGTTCAACTTTGGGTTTACAAGATTTTTATTCTTTTCAACAAGATTAATCCTTGCACTTGATTTTGCCATTTCGGTTATTTCGAAAACAATATCAAAACCATCTGTTTCGCCAACAGCAATAAACTTGTCGCCAACTCTCATTCTCAAAACATTTTTAATATGGTTATACTCATCACCATCAATATAGCAACCATCAATTTGCTCTTTAGACAAATAAAATCTTCTCATATTATCCCTACTTTAAGCGTTTACTCTGAAATTAATAACATCTCCATCTTTTACGATATAGTCTTTGCCTTCAATTCTTACCTTTCCCTCAGCTTTTGCGTTTGCGACACTTCCATATTTCACAAGGTCATCATAGTCAACAATCTCCGCCTTTACAAAGGCTTTTTGAAAGTCACTATGAATTTTCCCCGCCGCCTCTGGAGCTTTTGTTCCCTCTTTTATTGTCCACGCACGCACTTCTTTCTTTCCTGCTGTTAAATAAGATATTTGACCAAGTAATCTATATCCAAGTTTGATTATTCTTGATAGCCCACTTTCTGTAAGCCCGAGGTCTGCCAAAAACATTCCTCTGTCCTCTGGGTCAAGCTCTGTTAATTCTTGCTCAACTTTTGCACTTATGACAAGAACTTCTGCCTTTTCAAGTTCTGCTTGATATTTAACCATTTTAACCATTGGCAAATTTTCATAGTCGCCAGCCAAGTCTTTTTCTGCAATATTACAAGCATAAATTACTGGCTTGTCGGTAATCAAAAATAGCGATTTAACAAATGCCCTTTGTTCTTCTGTAAAGTCAAGAGAACGAAGAGTTCTGCCATTGTTTAATGTATCAATCAAGATATCAATAATCTTTAAATTTGCATAAGCGTCAACATCACCAGACCTTGCTTGCTTTTCAAATCTTGGCCTTTGTCTTTCAAGAGTTTCAAGGTCAGAAAGCATAAGTTCTGTGTTTATAGTTGATATATCACGAATTGGATCAATTGAGCCATCAACGTGAATTATATCATCATCTGTAAAACAACGAACAACTTGAACTATTGCATCACACTCTCTGATTGATGCTAAAAACTGATTTCCAAGCCCCTCGCCCTTGCTTGCACCCTTTACAAGACCAGCAATATCAACAAATTTTAGAGATGCCGGTGTAATTTTATCTGTTTCATACATTTTGCCAAGAACTTCAAGCCTTTCATCTGGCACATCAACTATCCCAATATTTGGCTCTATTGTGCAAAATGGATAGTTTGCACTCTCCGCCCCTGCATTTGTAAGCGCATTAAATAGTGTACTTTTTCCAACATTTGGCATTCCTACCAATCCTAATTCCATAAATTATCTCCCATATACTTTATTACCAGTGTATTATACACCATATTAATAAAAAAATAAAGTAGATATCATAAAAATAAGAAAACCCCAAATAGCAGTTTTAACACTTTAATTTTTGAAAACAAAAAACGCTTACATATTTGCAAGCGTTTTATTTGTTAATTAGGCTACTTTTTTATAAATTCAATAATATTTTTCTTTTTATCTGATGGCAATGAATTAATTAATAATTTTAATTTGATGTCATAATCATAATTAGCAATATTGGGACTAAAAAATCTCTCAATTCGGACACAAACTAAAAAGGTTAGAAACTTTTTCTAACCTTTTTTCGTTCTAATTTGCTCACACCTTTTAAAGAGTGTCAAATTGTTTTTTAGTTACAAGACTTAGTTGTAACTCTTTTTGTTGTGCTTGTCTTTGTTTTTGGTTCAAGCATTTTAGCACTCGTTGCTCTTCTGCTTCTTGTTGCACTTGTCGCTTTTGCTGAACACGCCTTGCTTGCAGTGGCTTTTGCCGAGCAGGCTTTGCTTGATGTTGCTTTACTTGATGTTGCTTTACTTGTAGCCTTGCTTGTTGTTCTGCTTGTTTTCGTGCAACTTGGACAACTGTTTTTTGTAACCCTCTTACTTGAACAACTTGGACAACTATTTTTTGTCATAAATTCTTCTCCTTTTAAAGTTTATACTAATAGTTTGCTATTAAATTTTGCTTTTATGCATTTATTCGACATTAATTATTTTCTTTCGCTTAACTCTGTTTTCTTTATCCAGCAAAAAGTATGTTCTCCCCTCGCTGTTTACAAGTATTGTTTTTAAAACCATCAATAAATCAGCATCATCAATTTTTTCAATATCTAAAAAAATAATTTTAGAAGTTGATAAAATCGCCCTTATCAAATTGAATTTAAAGTTTATCGTTTCATCTTTGTTATCACTAATGTTTGTGTATTCCCCGCTTGGTAAAGCCTTTACAAAATCTGCAAGCCCTAGGTTTTGAATAAGCACAAAAATTCTTTTTGTATCGTTGTCTATTATTTGCAGGTTTTCAATAATGCTGTCATCAAACATTTCGTTCTTATATGACACTACTTTGCAAATCCTGTCAAAGTCTATTGATGAAATATCAACCCCATTAATTGTAAAATCTTTTGGTGGCATTGAAAATAACCATCTGTATTTTTCACTTTTAAATGCTACTATTTCGCCCTGTTTTACATTTACAAACTTTTCTTTTGCATTTATTCTTGTGTTCATCTTTGGAATAGAAATTTCTTTTATTTCTTCTATCCTTTCCTTTTCTAATTCGCTTTCAATGTTTGTTAAATCATTAAATCTAGCAATCGCCACCCCGAGTTCTTCCGCTTCAATTTTAAAGTCAAATATATTTCTAGTGATTGATGAATACATAAGCAAATAGTTGTAAATTGCAAGAAAGACCACTATTGAAATTGTCGACTCTCTGAACTGGTAGACTAAAATTGCAAGACAAATTGCAATCATTATATACCAATAAATTTGAAGCAAATTGTCTTTTGCAGATTTGTTCTTTGTAGACTTGTTATAACTTCCAACATAGCTATAAAATCTTCGCTCACTTTCATATGCAACAGCGGATTGTAGATTATATTTCTTTATAATATCTTTCTTTTGATTAATTTCATCAAGTTTGTGGCTTGCATACATTTCTTTATTGAATACTTCTTTGTCAATTTTCTTTCTTTGCATAGCGTAGAAAACCAAAATAAAATAGCCAAGAGCAGAAACTGCTAAAATAATAGTACCAATCGCATAGCTATAATATATAACAATTCCAGTAACCACCAAAAATTTGATTAAATTAGATATTCTAAGTAACAATTTATCAATAAAAGTTGCTATTGTGCTTATATCATTTGCCATAACAAAATCGAAATTTTCTTGAAATTCTTTGTTGCTATTAACAAGTGCACATTCTGTCATTTTTGCTTGCAACTTCATATATGTTGGAGCAATTAAACTTGTAAAATTTGAATAGTTAAAATGCCAAGAAAGTTGTTCCAATATCTTCAATGCGAGGTCAATTCCAAGCCACAAAAGAGCACCTGAAAACTCGCCATTTGACACGAGCCCTATAAAGTGCGAAAGTGCAATTGGAGAAACAAGAGCACAAACAACGCACACCAAATAACTTATAGATTGGTTAACAACCGACCTTTTATTAACAGTAATAATTTTTTTCCATAATTTCAATTGTTTAAACATTCATCACCTTAAAAACTTGCGTATTTTTTATTATTATGCTACACTTAATATAGTTTTATAAGGCAAGGAGTTATAAAAATGCAGGGTTTCAAAAATTTTTGGATAGGAATTATTGATTTTCAAAGAATGGAAAGCAGAAAAGATTATTGGCTTGCAATGCTTTTTAATGCAATTATCTGCACAATCTTGGTTATTCTTGGACTTTTTATAAGAATTGTTGTGCCATATATTGCAATTGCTTATGCAGTCGTTTCAATTCTTCCAACCGTATCAATGACTGTCAGGAGACTTCACGACACAGACGAAAGCGGTTTTTATATGTTTTATATATTGATTCCAATCGCTGGTTTCGTTTTGATTTTACTTAAAACAATAAAACCAACCGAGTACAATCCAGACACTGCAATTATGGAATAATAAACAATTTAAAGAAAAAGCACCCAAACTTGGAATTGTCCCCAAAAGTTAGACAAACTTTTTGAGGCACATTTCGGTTTAGGTGCTTTTTATTTTAACATTCAACCATCTGCAAAGAATATGGTGGCAAAATGACTGGATTTGTTAATGACACTTTACTTCCAGTAAGTAAATCCGTACCCTCTTTAATATTAAAATTATAATTGACTTCGTAGTCATTTTGAGAGGCATTTATCATTACAATAATTCTTTTGTTTTCATACCTTCTTTCAAATATGTATTGATGATTAGAAATATAAAGGTTTGCAAAATCACCATACGCCAATGCCTTATTGTTTATCCTTATTTTTGATAATGTAGAAACAAATTCGCTAAGTTTGTTAAATTTAGGTTTATCAACACTTGGCCTTAGTGGTAGGTCGGTGGCTTTGTTTTTTTCACCCTCTTTTCCCCATTCACTTCCATAATAAACGCAAGGAATTCCCGGCATTGTGAAGAGCAACCCAAAAGCAAGTTTTAAATGCTTTTTATTTTTTAATATGCTTGCAATCCTTGTAACATCATGATTATCAATAAATGAAACCAAATTTTTACCGGTATAAAGACACCAACTTTCTTTGCCAAACTGTCTGTTGAGCGAATAACTGATTTCAAACATATTCATTTCGTTGAATGATGAATATATGCCTTTATAGCACTCATAATTTGTAACACTATGTAACATTTCGCTGTTTGCAATTGTATTATAGTCCCCGTGAATCATCTCTCCAACTAAAAAGAAATTAGGTTTTATGCTTGTTGTAAATTGTCTTAATTCTCTCATAAAATTTTTATTCAACATATATGCGACATCAAGCCTTAACCCATCAATATCAAATTCATCTATCCACATTTTTATAGCCGAAAACAGATATTGCTTTACACTTGGATTATCAAGATTAAGTTTTACAAGCTCATAGTGGCCCTCCCAACCCTCATAGTAAAATCCATCATTGTAACTACTGTTTCCACCAAAATTAATGTAAAACCAGTCTTTATAAATTGAATTTTGTCTGTTTAGTTGAACATCTTTAAACGCAAAAAAATCTCTTCCAACATGATTAAATACCCCATCAAGTATTACCTTAATATTATTCTTATGCAACTCTTCACAAACATTTTTAAAGTCATCATTTGTTCCAAGTCTTGAATCAATCTTTGTAAAGTCTTTTGTGTCATAGCCGTGTCTTGTGCTTTCAAATACTGGGCAAAAATACACTGCATTAATATTCAACTTTTTAAAATGAGAAATATAGTTCACAATTTTTAAAATTCTATGTTCAACCACCCCATCATTTTTATCCGGAGCATTTACATATCCAAGCGGATAAATTTGGTAAATTACACTTTCATCATACCACACAAGCATTTCTCCTTTTTGTGAAACCATAAAAATTAAAATCTTTTACTAACATCAAGTAATTAATCTTTAACTAATTCCAGTATAACACAATAGAATCGATTTTGTATTAAAAACTTTTAATTTTTTATATTGTATTTTAGTCATAATTTTTATAGTGGAAAATCATTAGAGAAACAAAAAGAACCTTCTTAATGAAGTGAACCCGTAGGGGTCACTTCATAATGTAGGCTCTTTTCTTTATAAATTATTGCTATTAAACTTGATGATATCCACGCACCTCAAAGTTAACAAGTTTCAGGGTAAGCGAACCATCTGTTTGATAGCACAAATTATCTATATCTAGCAAAAATTGTGGTGCTTTAGTATCGCTTATGTAATCATTAACAAGGAATGTGTATGTACCCTTTTTAGTGTCTCCAATTTCCAAACTTGTCTCTGCAAAATAGTAATAATAGTCATTTGTAGAATTAAAGTTTGTAGTATTTTTTACATTAGCAATCGTAAAATCAAGTTCAAGTGTTGTAGGTGCTGTTGCAACAAATGTATAACTTACACTTTCAATATACATTCCACCAATCCACTCCAAGTCTCCCAAGATATCTATTGAAGTATACTGAAATGCTGTTGCACCCTCACCAACAATCAAACCACCCATTGACGCTGTCTTTTTAGTTGTTGAATTAAATGTTGCATAATTTGCTACATCATCAAAATATACACTGTTATCAATAACTTTTGATTTTTGTTTACAACCTGTAAATAACACCACGCAAACAAAAACCGATAAAACTATACTAAATGCCTTTACTAGTCGCTTTTTCATAAGTACTAAAATACTCCCCCATCATTCAAATATAAAAGTCCAAGTGTCCCTCTTCCACAGTGTGTAAATATAACACTGTTGGCCTTTGTTTCAATTACTTCTTCAAAAATATTTTTTGATTTAACATATTCAACAATTTCTTTAACAACCTCTGGGTCTGCTTCTGCGTGAGTTACAAAACAACGCTTTTTGTCAGGGTTATTATAAAGAGCAAGTGTATCATCAATATATTTTTTCAAAACTACATTTTGCTTGCCACGATATTTTTCATTAGCAACAATACTACCATTTATAAGTTGAAGTTTTGGCTTAATCTTTAAAAGATTCGCACCAAACATTGAAAGCATAGAACATCTGCCACCTTTGTGCAAATATTCAAGAGTTTCAACAACGAAAGATGTTTGACCTGCATAACTTCTTTGTTTAATAATCTTTGCAATTTCACTTGCTGTAAGTCCTTTCTTTACAAGATCCAAAGCACTTAGTGCCAAAAGTAAAACACCTGTTGAAAGAAGTCCTGTATCAACAACAAAAACTTTGCCTTCGCCAATTTCCTCTGATGCTGTTTGAGCATTTTTAGAAATACACGAAAGATTTGATGATATTCCAACAAAAATAACTGCATCATATCCATCTTCTAAATAGCTATTAAAGAAATCTTTAAAGTCTTGCACACTTCTTGCTGCGGTCTTTGGAAGCTTCTTTGTTTCAGCAACATATTTTTCAATGTCTAATGTTGTTACCGTCTCAGTATCATAATATTCCTCACCGCCAAGATTTACTATCTCAGGTAAAAATCCAATATCGTGCGACTTAAAAAATTCTGCGGTCGCATCTGCTGTGCTGTCTGTTGTAATTTTAATTTTCATTTCATTCTCCTTAATTAAATAAATAGTTATTTTTTATTGAGTTGTATATTGCAGAAAACAAACTTTCACCATATTCTCTGTGTATAGCTACACTTCCCACAATATCTTCCACTTTTACACAACCAAAATATTTACTGTCGTTAGACACTCTTCTATTGTCGCCAAGCACATAAACTTCGCCATCTGGCACGATTATTTCTCTTTGTTCAACAATAGTATCATAATATGTTGGCTCTATAATGTCAAGCCTTAAAAGCATTGTCCAGTCAGAATTTTGAGTTTCATCATTTATGTAATCTTCTTTAACAAGTTCACCGTTTATGTAAAGGCAATAAAGCCCACAAGGCACACCTGCACTATCTGCATATAATGCATTATCTAGTCTTTTAAACTGTACTCTGTCGCCTGCAACAGCAACAACCCTTTTAATATAGTAAGAATCTGTTCCCGTGTAATTTAACGCCTGCATTACAACAATTTCACCGTGTATTATTTCATTGTCCTTTCTAATGTAAACAACATCACAAGATTCTTCATCATCTTTTTCATTTAATGTTGGGTACATTGATGCACCGACAACTTGCAAAGGCATAAGTAAGATGTTAAATACAAATACTGAAAAAATAAAATAAATAGAAATTACAACAGTCATTACAAGCCACCAATTCGTTGGCTTTTTCCGTGGAGCATCAAGAAAAAGTTCTTCATTATCAAGTAACTTTTCCTCAATTGTTAACCTGTCCCATTCACTTTCAAAATCAAAATCATCTTCTTGCCTGCTACTATAATTTTCGCCAAGAGATTGTACATTTTCAAAATTTTCATATTTCTCTTGCTCTTGATTTTGTTCGTGAATATTATAATCTTCATTATTTACAATATCTTCGTTCATTTTCCTACTTCACCCATATTTGTTTAGGTTCTAATTTTACAACAACACCAGCGACCATCAATGCAAAACCAGCAAACAATGTATAGCATACTGGTTGTACCATTGAAAGTGCTGTCGACAACAAGTCTTGTCTTTCTTGAATTAAATTTTCAATTGCTTCTGTTATTATAAGCTCATTTTCTGGCATTATCACTTGGAAATTGTACCATTTGTAGAAGTTAACTAGCATAACTATCCCCAAAGCCACTGATGCAAGTAATGCACCAAACGCTAATAGCGTTAAAATATTAGACACTTTCTTTTTCATCTATTAACCCTCTTAAGTAAACATATAATTCTCTTGTATCACCAACTGTTGTAAGTGGATATACAACCTCTTTACTTCCTTCTGGAACATTGTTATATTTCCCATCTTCAGCATAGTGAATATAAATTGTGTGAACATCTTTTTCTTGTGTCAATTCAAGTGTTATACCTGAAATAAATATTTGCCTTGTATTTCCATCTCTGTTAATTACCAATCTCTGATTGTTTGCATAGGTAAATTCAATAAACATACCTTTTGTTTTTGCAGAATCATCAAAACCGCCTTGGTCTGTTGCCTCAGCAATTCCCTCATTTAAAAATTGCCCTGTTGTTATCTGGTTTAAATAAGATTTTTTGAATGATTCATTATACATTCTTAGAATCTCAGCATACTCTGAATCATCTGTAGTATATGTAAATGCCTCCGACTGAGACCTATAAAACACTTTTATTTTTTCTGGATCTGAATTGATTGGTAATCTTGTATTTGTTTGCAGTCCTGCAAGAACTATCACACTTGCAGTCATTATTAAAGTCATTGAAGTTATAAACGCAATAAAAATTTTCTTTCTCATAAGTTAAGCCCTATTTATCCTTTGTCTTTTTCTGTTTTTTTGAAATTGCTTCTTCCATAGTCTCAGAAATTTCCTTTGATGGCAAAACTTCCATTTCGGTTTTCTCGCCCTCACATTCACATTTTCCGCTTTCTTTTTTTGTTTTAACTATGTTTGATTTGAGTCCATCTACTACCGGCACGCTTTCTTCAATAACTTCTTCTTTAATAATGTCATTTTTAGAGTTAATGCTTTCAATAATTTCTTCTTCGGTCTTTCCAGACATTATCATATCAACTTCATCACTGTAAATTGTATCCTTTTTGAGTAATACATTTACCATTATTTCCATCTTATCTTTGTTTTCAGAAATAAGTCTTTCTGACTCCTTTTCTGCACTTGTTAAAATTGTTTTAATTTCATTATCGATTAAATTTGCATAATGCTCACTGTATGTTGTTCTTTCTACATAGTCTTTTCCAAAGAAATATGAGTTCTCACTTCCAAGGTGCATAAGCCCAGTTTCTTTTCCCATTCCGAAATCTACAACCATCTTCCTAGCAATTGCTGTTGCTCTTTCAATATCATTTGACGCCCCCGTTGTATAGTCGCCAAGGAATATTTCCTCCGCCTTTCTTCCAGATAGCATCATTGTTATTGTGTCCATCAATTTTGACTTTGTTATATGCGTGTCATCATTTTCAGGCCTTGATACCGTATACCCCGCAGCATTACCTCTTGGAATTATTGACACCTCGTGAATTGGCTCGCTGTTTTTCACGAGTCTGCCTACAATTGCGTGTCCCGCTTCGTGATATGCTGTTATCTTTTTGTCTCTATCTGTTACAACTCTGCTTTTCTTTTGAGGTCCCATTGTAACTTTATCAATTCCCTCTGTAATATCTTTCATTGAAATTGAATTTTTATTTTCTCTTGTTGCAAGAATTGCCGCCTCATTTAACAAGTTTTCTATCTCTGCCCCAGTGAATCCGCTTGTAACTCTTGCTATTTGCTTAAAGTTTACATCACTGTCGAACTTTTTGCCTCTTGCGTGTACCTTTAATATTTCTTCTCTACCCTTTACATCAGGTACGTGAATATATATCTGTCTATCAAATCTGCCCGGTCTTAAAAGTGCAGGATCAAGTATGTCTGCTCTGTTGGTTGCCGCAATTACAATTATCCCTTCGTTTGTTTCAAACCCGTCCATTTGAACAAGTAGCTGGTTAAGTGTTTGCTCTCTTTCATCATTTCCACCACCCATTCCAGTACCTCTTTGTCTACCAATAGCATCAATTTCATCAATAAACACTATACACGGACTCGCCTTCTTTGCTTTATCAAACAAATCACGAACTCTGCTTGCACCTACACCAACAAACAATTCCATAAAATCTGAACCGCTTATTGTGAAGAACGGCACATGAGCTTCTCCAGCAATTGCTTTTGCAAGCAAGGTTTTTCCAGTTCCAGGAGGTCCAACAAGTAGCACACCTCTTGGGATTCTTGCTCCCATATCTGTAAATCTTTGTGGATTCTTTAAAAATTCAACAATTTCTTTTACTTCTTCTTTTTCTTCATCAGCACCTGCAACATCTTTAAATCTTACACCGCTTAAAGCAATCTTTGCCCTATTTTTCGTAAAATCCATAGATTGTTTGTTGCTTTTCCCAAGTTGTTTTGCAAAGAATGATATTAACAACATTGCCCCGCCAACTAGTAATATTGGATACAAAACATAAAGCCAAGAGAAAGAAGATTGAACTTCATCTATATATTCAACTCTAAATTCACTTCCATCTGGATATGCTTTATTATATTCATTAATATATCCGACAACTTCATCACGAGCCCCAGGCCCAAGATAATAAACTTCATTAGGCTCGCCCTCTCTGTAAAATACCTGTATATGATTTTGTGTGCAAACCACATAACTAACTTTGCCGGCATATAAGTCTTGTTTAAACTTATCTCCACCTATTATTGTTTTTGTTGTAAATGTCATTGCAAAAAACATTAAAACTATAACACCAACCAAAAGCACTAAACTTATTATACTTTTAAATATGTTAGGCTTTGGCGGTACATAATGATATCCTTTGTTTCCGTTTTCGTTGTTTTCCAAAAGTCCTACTCCTCCAATATATTAATAATATATAATATATTATCATATTATTAAATTTTATTCAATAAAATATTGAGTATATTTTAAAATTTTGCTCAAAAATTATTGTTATTTATACCCATTTAATGTTAAAATTAATCTTGATAAGGAGAATTTTATGTTTACATATATTGATGCGATTATTTTAGTACTTGTTGCAATCTGTATTATATTTGGGGCTTGGCGTGGATTTTTCAGGTCAATAACAAGGTTTTGTGGTTTAACTGTTAAATTGTTAATTTCATTCTTTTTGTGTAAACCAATAGCAAGACTGATTTCCAACATAACACAAATAGATGAACATATGTTCGAAAAATATTCGAGTTGGGCATCGGGATTAAGTGACAGTTTTAATATTAATTTAAAAAATGTACCCGCAGACTCACTTAATGATTTTATTAATACCTCTCTGGCAGATACTGGTGTTCCAAGAATATTTAGAGGCCTGTTAACATCAACTTTAAATATTACCCCAGAAAGTCTTTCATCTGTTGAAAGCATAACTCTTGCTGAGCTTGTTGGTGAATCACTAAAAAATCTTGTACTGATTTCAGCTTCTTTTGTTTTTATATTTTTAATCTTGTTTGTAATTATTTTTATTATTAACCGACTTGAAAAAAGAATACTTCAGACAACTCGAATTGTTTCAAAGATAGACCGAACGCTCGGTGGATTTGTTGGAGTTTTTAAATCGTTTTTAATTATCTTTGGCTTTTGTTTATTCTTATCGGTTTTCAGAAATGTAATAATATTTAAAGATTTTTATGCAACAATTGACTCATCATTTATTGGCGGTCCAATTTCAAGATTTATGTTTAAACTAATCGGCAATAAAATAAATTTTAATCAGATGATATTAGACTGGATATCAACAAAATCATAATTCATTTAAAGAATGTTTCACGTGAAACATTCTTTTTAATTGTTTATTTTTTATACGCAAAGTCTTTATTTTTCTACATAATACAATCTTTTCTGTGTTTTAATATTTTCCATTCTTACACAATTATCAACTACCATTTTTAAAAATGTTTCACGTGAAACATT
>JAZNEY010000022.1:0-4358 GCA_045588795.1 Clostridia bacterium
AAGAACATACGAAAAGCATAAAGTTGACCTTGATACGACAAATGAATCTTTAAAAATAATGCTTAAAGAACTTAGAATAAAAGGTGAAGTTAAAAGTCGTTTTAAGAGAAAATATAGTATATTTAAAAAGCAACAATCAAAGGGCATAGAGCAAATTTATGATATCTTAGCACACAGAATACTGGTTGATGATATAAAGGATTGCTATGTAATACTTGGAGAAGTACACAATAGGTGGAGACCTGTTCCGGGAAGAATTAAGGATTATATTGCTGTACCAAAGCCAAATGGTTACCAATCATTACATACAACGTTATTAACAGAGTCAGGTATGCCATTTGAAGTGCAAATAAGAACTCACGAAATGCACAAAATTTGCGAATATGGTATTGCTGCACATTGGATGTACAAAAACAAAACAACAAAAGCAAGTGACCTTGACCAAAAGTTAACATTTTTGAGGCAAATGATAGAAGAAAATGCAGAGACATTAGATACAACAACATTTTTGTCTATTGCACAATCTGATTTTTATTCAAACGATATATTTGTATTTACGCCTAAAAACAAGGTTTATGAGTTAACTGAAAAATCAACCCCGATTGATTTTGCATATATGTTACACTCGGATATAGGGAACCAATGTGTTGGTGCGAAAGTTAATGGGAAAATGGTACCATTAACATCAAAATTAAAGACAGGTGATGTTGTTGAAATCATTACTTCACCAACCTCAAAGGGCCCAAGCAGGGATTGGCTAAAAATTGCACAAACTGCGACAGCAAGAACAAAGATAAGAAGTTACTTCAAAAAGCAAACCAAAGAGGACAATATAAAAATTGGCAAAGAAATGATTGAACTTGAAGCCAAAAGAAAGGGCTTTACGCTAAACACTCTTCTTGGGAGTAGTGAAGTTACTCAAAAGGTTTTGCAAATACATAATTTCTTATCTATTGAAGATGCATATGCTGCAATTGGTTATGGAGGAGTAACAAGCACTCACATTGTAAATCAATTTATTAACGAACTCAAAGCCGAAGAAAGGAAGAAACAAAAGAATTTAAGTGGTTTGAGCAAAATCAAAAAAAGTACTCAGTGTGGTGTTCAAATCAAGGGGATAGATGGACTTCCAATAAGGCTTGCTGGTTGCTGTAATCCACTGCCAAATGATGAAATAGTTGGCTTTGTTTCAATAGGTAAAGGCATAGTTGTTCACCGTGCAGATTGCCATAACATAAGAAGCCAAAAACTTACTGGCGACAGACTTGTAAAAGTTATGTGGTCAGAGTATGAAGATAAACTTTATAATTCAATTATCTATATAAAAGCGATTGACTCGCCAAATCTTTTAAATAAGATAACGACTGAACTTGCAAGTATTAAAAGTGTATCACTTTCAGCAGTTAATGCGAAAGCAACAAACTTGCAGGCGACAATTGCAATAACTGTTGTTTTGCACGACAAAAAACAGGTGGCGGAGATAATTAATAAACTATCGCAAATTGATGGTGTCCAATCTGTATTTAGAAAATAAAAAATTTGTAAAAAAGTCTTTACAATTTATTATTTATGTGCTATCATTAGTGCTGTACTTTAATCTAGGTTTCACGAGAGGTACTCCGACGGTTTCTTAGATTTTAGTGAATTTAAAAATAGGAGTAAAAAAAATGGAAAAAGAAACAAAAAATCAAATCATTGCTAGTTATCAAAGAAAAGAGGGTGATACAGGTTCTCCAGAAGTGCAAATTGCTATTCTTACAGAAAGAATCAATCACTTAACAGCACACTTGAAAAATCATCCAAACGACAACCATTCAAGAAGAGGATTGCTTCAACTTGTTGGTAAAAGAAGAGGTCTTTTAGATTACTTTAAGTCTACAAACCTTGAAGGATATCGTGCTTTAATTGAAAAACTAGGAATCAGAAAGTAACAACTAAATAAAGGGGTGAACGGTTTTTTCCGTTTGCCCTTTTTTTAAAGGTGATTCAAATTAAAAAGATTATATAAAGTAGCATTATTGCTAAAAATAAGGAGGAAAAAATGGAAGGAAATCGTTTTAGTTTAAATTTAGATGGAAAAGAACTTACAGTAACCTGTGGTAAATATGCAGAGTACTCTAATGGTTCTTGTATTGTTTCTTGTGGTGAAAGCCAAGTAATGGTAAATGTTACAATGAGTAAAGCCCCAAGAGCAGGAATGGACTTTTTCCCACTAGGAGTAGATTTTGAAGAAAAAATGTACTCAGTTGGTAAAATTCCAGGCGGGTTTAAAAAGAGAGAGGGTAAGGGCAGTGATAAGGCAATTTTAATTTCAAGACTTATCGACAGACCTTTAAGACCACTATTTCCAAAGGGCTTTTATAATGACGTAGCAGTAGTTGCAACACCACTTTCTGTTGATAATGAATTCCCAACAGAAGTTTTGGCAATGATTGGTTCAAGTGTTGCTCTTACAATTTCAGATATTCCATTCGCAGGTCCAACAGGCTCGGCTGTCGTTGGAATGATTGATGGAAAGTTCGTTCTAAACCCATCAGAAGCTGACCAAGAAAGAAGTGAAATGCACTTAACTGTAAGTGGAACAAAAGATGCAATTATGATGGTAGAGGCTGGCGCTAATGAAATTAGCGAAAGCGTAATGCTTGATGCAATTATGTTTGCACACGAATATATAAAGCAAGAAATTGCCTTTATTGAAGAAATTCAAAAGCAGGTTGGAAAAGAAAAGGCAGTTATTGAATACTATCAAGTTCCAGAAGAAATTGAAAATGCCGTTCGTGAGTTCGCAACAGACAAGTTGAGAGAGGCCTTAAGCCCAACTCCTGACAAGATGACAAGACATAATGCAGTTGATGAAGTAGAAAAAGAAGTGTTTGAGCACTTTGCAGAAATTTATCCAGATTCTACAAGAGAATTAAACGATACACTTTATAAACTTAAAAAAGAAATCGTTCGTGATATGATTTTCAATAAAGGCGTTCGTCCAGATGGAAGAAAGCTAACAGAAATCAGACCAATTTGGTGTGAAGTTGGAATGCTTCCAAGAGTTCACGGAAGTAGTGTATTTACAAGAGGTCAAACACAAGTTATGAATGCATTAACTCTTGGTTCTATTGGAGATGTACAAAAACTAGAAGGTTTAGACAACGAAGAAGAAAAGAGATATATGCACCAATATAATATGCCTCCATATTCAACTGGCGAGGCTCGCCCATTAAAGGCTCCTGGCAGAAGAGAAATTGGACACGGTGCACTTGCTGAAAGAGCACTTGAACCAGTTATACCAAGTGTAGATGAATTCCCATACACCATTAGACTTGTGAGTGAAGTTTTATCTTCAAATGGAAGTTCTTCAATGGCAAGTACTTGTGCATCAACACTATCACTTATGGATGCAGGCGTTCCAATTAAAGCACCGGTTGCGGGTGTTGCTATGGGACTTATCAAGCAAGAGGACCAAGTTGCTGTTCTTACAGATATTCAAGGAATTGAAGATTTCTATGGTGATATGGACTTTAAAGTTACTGGTACAGAAAAGGGTATTACTGCCATTCAAATGGATATCAAAATTAAGGGTATTGACAAGAAGATTTTAACAACTGCACTTGAACAGGCAAGAGTTGGAAGAATGGAAATTATGGGCAAAATGCTTGCAACAATAGACAAGCCAAGAACATCATTAAATAAGTATGCACCAAAGATTACAGCATTCAATATTGACCCAGAAAAAATCCGTGAGGTTATTGGAAGTGGCGGAAAGACCATCAATAAAATCATTGATGAAACAGGAGTTAAAATTGACATCACTGATGATGGCAAAGTTATGATTATGACAACTGATGAAGAATCTGCAAATCGTGCAAAGGAAATGATTTTAGACATCTGCTTTGTTCCAGAGGTTGGTCAAACATATGATGGAACAGTTGTAAATATTATGCAATTTGGAGCTTTTGTTCAAATTAGACACGGCGTTGATGGTATGATACATATTTCAAAACTTGCAGATAAGAGAGTCGAAAAGGTTGAGGATGTTGTAAAACTTGGAGACCGTGTAAAAGTTCAAGTAATCAAAATTGATGAAAAAGAAAGAATTGACTTAAAACTAATTGAAAAATTAGGCTAAAAAATTTAAGGCGGGTGGTATAACCATTCGCCTTCTCTATTGATTAAATTATATAAACGACCGAAATTTGTTTGCGATTTAATGGTGGTTTGGTATATACTTGAAACTAGGTAATTTTAATAATGACAAATAATGGTATAGATATTAAAATTCAAGAAGATGATAGTATAAAAAAGGCTTTAAAAAAGACCTCGAAAGATATAAAAAGGTCAATTAAAAAGTCTTATACTCAAAT
>JAZNEY010000023.1:0-6010 GCA_045588795.1 Clostridia bacterium
TAAAAAGGAGAATTATATGAATAAAAATCTAGATTTCTTTAAACAAAAATTTGTAAATATAACCACTGATTACTCTGCTCAAATTTCAACCTCGCCAAACGACTTAATTCCAATTATGCAAAAATATTTTGAGAACAATCCTATTAATGGCAACCTATACAAATTGGAGAGATATGAGGGAGAGGGTTATGCTTGGATTTGCAACACGCCCAAATTTCTAATAAATTTTAGAACACCACTTCGCAAAGGTTTGTTAAAAGATATAAATCTTTATATCAAAAGCGACCAAAAAAAATATTACTTTAATAGTCTTAAACTTAGAAAAGAGGAAATCGAGTCTAAACTTGGCTACAAATTGTTTTGGGATGAAAATGTCGGGAGAAATGCCAGTAGAATTGGTATATATTTCAAAAACGCAGAACTTAAAACAACTTTTGAAATTAAAAATCGAGATAAAAGTCTTGACTACAACACAGATGACCCCAACTGGTTAGAAAAGTCTTGCACTGAAATTGTAAAATTCTGTGATGTAATTGTTCCAATTATTAACGAAATTTTTTAGGATAATGCAAATAATAAACTACTTTCAACAATCACTCAAACACTATTGTTTAAAATCGTTTTCTATTTGCCAAAAATCACTTTCTTTGATATAATTTTATCTATGGATATCGTTTTAACACTCATATATGCAACATTAATCGGTTCTTATAATGTCTTTAAAAAACTTGCAAGCCAAAAAAGCACGGAATCTACCATATTGGTTATTTATACTACCATCACTTTTTTGCTGTCCCTTTTATGGTTGTCAAAAGGAATTTCCGTTCCTTTAAAATTTATTCCACTATTTGCAATTAAAGGATTTTTGCTCGCAACTTCTTGGTTCCTTGTTTTAAAAGTCTTAAAATCCGCAGACCTGTCTCTTGTGATGGTTACAGGAGTTCTTTCTTCCGTTTTATCATTTATTTTAGGCATTGTACTTTTTAATGAAACAACCCGTTTGATTCAAGTGATTGGCTCGGTAATAATAGTTCTAGGCGTTGCAATTATCAATTTTATCAGCGGAGACAAAACCAAAAAAGAAACCACGTTTATTCACTTTGTTTTCCTATTTCTTTCGGCACTTATATCGGCATCTAGCACTGTAATTGACAAATACACAACCACCTACCTCACTCAATTTCAAACACAATTTTGGTTTGCTTTATTCGTTGCCATATTTTCTTGGATTTACTTTGCTGTTGAATGCGTTAAAGCAAAAGACTTTCTTATTAAAAAAGAAGATTTTAAAAACTGGAAAATTTACCCAATTGGCATACTTCTTTTCATTGGCGATATATTTTTGTTCTCAGCATACAAGGTGCCGGGAAGTCAACTTATAACTATTAGCATATTAATGCAACTAAAAATTGTTGTATCAGTAGTTGCAGGAGCATTTATTTTTAAAGAAGAAAACATTTTGAAAAAAATCATACTTTCTTTATTTGTAATAGCCGGAGCAATTTTAATAGCAATATAAACACAAGCAAAAATGGGCTCACCAATTTCGTGAGTCCACTTTTTTTATGTATTCTATTCTTGATTATAAAGAGATTTGCTTGAATAATATGGTTCGCTTGTAATATTAATTCCAAGAGCAAGCAATGTGTTTTGGTCTGAAGCATTAAGCATTGAAGAAGAATGAGCCTCTAACCCTTTTAATTTATCCAGTTGTTTTAAAACAAGTTCGGCTGTTGGATTTGTTACAGAATTGATTGATAAAAGCATCAAAACATCTTTAAGTGTCAACTTGCCTTTTTTGATTCCAAGTTTGGTTCTTTTAAGGTCAAGAACTGGTTCAAGTAAGTTTTTTGGAATTAAATTTATTGAGTCATCTATATGTGCTAAATGTTTAAGAGCATTTAGTACACACGCACAAGCACTTGTCATCAGGTCTTTTGTTCTTCCAGTTATAATCTTTGAAGAAGAAAGCTCAATGGCCATAACAGGAGAATTTGTTTCTTTTTCCTTTTGCTTTGCCTCGGTGACAACCTTTCTTGAATTAGGGTCAATTTTCCACTCACCCATTAAAAATTTAATTCTGTTAACAGTTGAAATTGGTGTTGTTCCCTTTTTAAATTCGCATCTAGCTTTGTAATATCTTCTTATAATTTCATCTATGCTTGCCTTTCTAACAACTTCATCATCAACAATAGCATTCCCCACCATATTAACCCCCATATCGGTTGGAGATTGGTAGATTTTATCGTTGCCCGTAATTTTATGCAAAATATTTCTTACAACCGGAAAGACCTGCAAATCGCGGTTATAATTAACAGCCTGTTCATTATAAGCCGTAAGGTGAAAGTTGTCTATCATATTCATATCATTAAGGTCGGCAGTTGCTGCCTCATAGGCGATATTTACAGGGTGATTTAGTGGCAAGTTCCAAACCGGAAATGTCTCAAACTTAGCATATCCTGCCTTTACACCTCTTTTGTACTCGTGATAAAGTTGAGATAAACAAGTTGCCATCTTTCCGCTTCCAGGTCCCGGTGCGGTTATTATTACCAATGGTTTTGTAGTTTCAATATACGGATTTGCTCCATAGCCCTCATCACTGACAATGGTTTCAATATCAGTTGGATAGCCTTTTGTAAAGGTATGAAAATACACTTTTTCATTCCTATTCGTAAGTTTGTTTGCAAATGTCTTGGCTGATGCCTGCTCGTTAAAAAGTGTAATAACAACACCACTAACAGTAAGCCCCTCCTCCCTCAAACAATCTATTTGGCGAAGAACATCCATATCGTAGGAAATTGCATAGTCTGCACGAATTTTATTTCTTTCAATGTCTGTCGCACTTATAACAAAAATAATTTCGCACTTGTCTTTAAGTTGCTTTAAAATTTGAACTTTTGCATCAGGCTCAAATCCCGGCAAGACTCTTGATGCGTGTAAATCATCAAACAACTTTCCGCCAAACTCAATATAGAGTTTGTTATCGAACTTGTTTATTCGCTCCAAAATATTTTCTGTTTGCAATTTAAGATATTTTTTGTTATCAAACCCCTTTTTCATCTTAACCTCACGACATTGAATATTTTTGCTGTTTGCACTACACTTTTAGTATAATACAATTAATAAACTTTTGTAAATCAAATTTTTAGTTTTAACAATTAATTGCCAAAAGTTAAAAAAAATGTTAAAATCTTATTAGAAAAAGGAGTTCGGTTTATGAGAATTGCAATAATTTCAGACATTCACGGAAATCTTGAAGCATTGAAAAGTGTTTTAAAAGACATTAACAGAAACAATGTTGACAAAATAATTTGTCTTGGAGATATCGTTGGCAAGGGAGTTAATTCAAGTATTTGCATTGAGCTTGTTAGAATGTATTGTGATGTGGTTTTAAAAGGCAACAATGATGAGAAAATTTCAAAGCCTTTAAAAGCCTATACAGGAAACAAAATCGCATACGACTCTGTTAAATTTAATAAATCACTACTTTCAAAAGAGGATATTAAATATTTGAAAACTCTTCCCTTTTCCGAAGAATTCTATTTGAGTGGAAATCTTGTTCGCTTGTTTCACGCAACACCAGATGACAATCTAAAATTTGTAAGAGATTATGAATCCGACCTAAACGAAAAATATAAAATGTTTCTTGGAAGCGACAAAACCAAAACAAAAGAGGTTGCAGACATTGCAATTTACGGACACATACACTACCAATTTATGCAAAAACTCTTCCACCGCACTTTGATTTCTGCCGGAAGTGTTGGCAATTCTGTTTGTGCTACTTTAATTGATGGCTACAATACAAACCCAAACGAAACAACAAACGCACATTACCTTATAATTGAGGGTGAATATGGCTCGAAAGAAAAATCCAATTTCAACATTGAATTTAAAAGCTTACCATATGACATTGACCACGAACTCTTATCAAGCGAGGGATTAAACCCAGAGTTTGATGCGTATAAAATTGAACTTACAGAGGGCAAATACAGAAATATGGAAGTGATTGAAAAATCTATTATTGAACAAGGATATAAAATTCCACAACAATAAAAAAAATTTAAGGAACAAATAACAATGAAAAAAAACAAAAATCAAGAAAAAAATTCAAAACAATCATTAGTAATTACCACTATTATCCTTTGGAGTGTTTTCATGTTGCTAACAATCGCAATTGCAAACAACATTTTTAAAGGAACAATCTACACAATTATTACATTTGTATATGGTTTAAACTCAATATTGTGCCTAATATTTGCAATCAAGCTGTTGATTGTAATATTAAAGTCCAACAAAAGGCAACGAAAAACCCCTACAAAACCTTTAACCACTAATCCTATTATAGATGAAAACATATTAACTGGTCGCAAAATATATAAAAAAACATTACGGAAAAGTTTTGGGAGTCTATTTATTGTAACAAGCATTTTAAGTATAGGGTCTGCAATCTTGCTTGCGTTTTTGATGATTGACGAGGCTGGCATAATGTTAACAATCCTGCTGGCTTCATTCATAGTAATAGTGTTTGAACTGACTATGTTTATTGTATATCGCATAAATAAAAGTATTTGTTTTCTCTATCTAGAAACAACATTTAATGGCGAATCGTTTGTTTTATTTACTTCTAAAAGCACACTCTCTAATTGGAGTTTTTCCGAAAGAAAATTCCACGTCGTTTACAAAAGTAAAGAATATACAGACTTTGCACATCTTTATTGGCTCGGTGATAACAACAAATCAATTTACGCTAACTCAAAAAATGTACTTCGTTCCCACCCTGTTGAGATGTTACTTACTTGGATTTGCGATTGTCCAGTAGCCAATTATTTAAGAATAGATATAAACACTGAAAAATCTGGAAATGTTCAATGCGTTTTCCGATATGAAACCAAAAATTTTATAATTACCGACTACTTAGACAAATTAGAGGGTTGTTTTGAAACAAGTTTGTCAATGCATAAAGAACAAAAGAAAAATAACAAAGAAAAATAAAAGATTGAGGAATTTTCCTCAATCTTTTGCTTTAAAACTACTATTTATTTGAATAAAATCGCTTAATCAACTTATCTTTTATTTGCTGTATAAGTCAAACATATGTTTCCGGGTCCACCGTGTGCACCAACAATTACTCCAAGATAGTCAATAATAAAATTTACATTTGAAAATCTTTCATCTTTCTTTATCTCGTTTACAACAAGTTCTGCATCTTGCAATTTGTCCCCGTGCAATACATAGACATCATTACTTTCAAAATTATAGTTTTCTTTAAAGTGTTCTACCATTCTGTTTAGTGCTTTTCTTCTTCCAATTACCATTTGCCTTGAATGAAATTTGCCCTCCTCATTCAAATACACAATTGGTTTAATATTTAACATACCACCAATTTTAGCAACGACATTATTAACCCTGCCACTTTTTGCAAGTGTTTTCATATCTTCTGGTGTAAAGTTTAAACTCACCCTTGTTTTAAGGTCCTCTGCAAATGAAACAAGTTCTTCAATTGTTTTTCCCTCGTTTAACTTTTTGATTACTTCATTTAAAATAATTGCCTGCCCGCCAGAGCCCGTTAATGTATCAACCACATAGACCTTGTTTGTGTTTTCTGCGTTCACCTTTTCAGAAGCCTTTATCGCACAACTGCAAGTTCCACTAACAGCCCCATCAAAGCCAAGGTGCAAAACATCACCCTCTTTCACTATTTCTTTAAAATACTCTTCAAACTCATATTCATTAATTAAACTGGTTTTGAAAGTTGCCCCGTTTCTGATTTCATCATAAAATTCTTTTATTGTAAGGTTTGGATTTTCTTCGCCTGTTACTTCATTATGGTAAGATAGTGAAATATGCCTAACATTCATTTTGTCTAATTCTTCAGCAGGTATATCACAAGTAGTTTCTATTGATAATATTATTTTTTTCATTTGATTTTTTCCTTTTTTTTATTCATTGTTGCAAATTTGACTTTTATCAAACTTGAACACACACCATTAGATTATATTAAATTTTTGGC
>JAZNEY010000024.1:0-39986 GCA_045588795.1 Clostridia bacterium
TGATGGAGATGGACACGCAGAGCCTGTATACTTCAACCCAGCAGATGGAAAGTTCTACGCAAAACGCACAGTTGACAAGTCATACATCTACGAGGCAGACACAAAAGCCTTTACAGAGGTTGTGGAAATTGGTGGCGAGTATTACCTAGCAAACGAGAAAGACTACTATTCATATATAGGAAAAGAAACAGTATATTTATATAAGAATGAATTATATACAAACTCAGCATCAAAAATCCAAGCATTCATTGACAACAATCTAGTGCTAACAGCATCAGCGATATACAACTTTGCACTTTACAATGGAGTATATTTCAGAGAAAGCAGAACAGAAAACGACACATTCGGGCTTACAATTGCAGACAAGTGGAATCCAGAAATTTCACTAGTTCAAAAGATTGACCCATCAACTGGTGAGCCTCAAGTAGACGATAATGGCGACCCAGTATATGAAGAGCAAATAACATATGAAGATATCAACATTGAAGCATTATTTATGTTATTTGACCAAGATGGAAATATAAGAGGCGACATAGCCTACTGGTTTGATGAAAAAGGAGCTCTAGCTGAAAAGGTTACCGTACTTATTGCAAGAGACATAGCGACAGAGGAAAAGTACAGAATAATAACAAGCGAGGCAGACATCAAGAAAGACTCAGAGGGTAACCCACTTGAAACAGTTCAGTCAGTTGAAATTGAACTTGCAGGGCTTGTATTTGACCCAACCTATCACGGAACAAAGAATGTATTTACAGATGACAAGCACACAGTAATAATTTCAAAACTTGCTCAATACTTTGAAAGCGACAAACTTGCAGACTGGAACGAAACCGAGTTTACAGGAGATGAAAAAGACTACATCAACCTATACGAAAAAAGCGACAGCGAGTTATATGAAGTCAAGGCAAACTTCCACGCAAACGAATTACTTGATATGCCAACATCAATCAACTACTTAGTTGCAGATGTAATAATTACGACCTATGACAACTTAAAATACAACCTAGACAATGTGGCTAGCCCTGGCGAATATGACATTTGCCTAAGATATATCTATGACGCAGAAATTCAAAGATATGAATATCTTGGTGCACTTGGAATTGAAACAGCAATGTTCTATGAAGTTGATGGCAGATATTACAGAATAACAGATGAAATTGGCGAAGAACACTTCTACGACCTAATTGTTGAAAGGACATATGTAACAGATATTAAAGATGCACTTGGCGAGAATTACAGACTAATTGAACGCGAGGCAGTTCAATATGTATTTGACACTACCCCACTTGACCCTGTAACATCAAGCGAGTTCTATCACTTATACACTGGAAAAATTGCTCAATACATTTACACAGAAAAATATAATGGAGCAGTTGTTCTTGGACAGAACTTAAAGAATGAATATATTTATTCATTAGAGATTGAGGGCTTGAAACTAACAAGCACGGGCTTTACAGAAGTTCCAACTCCAATCTATTACGCATATGAAGAACTTGACTTAACTGGTGCAAATGTAATAATCCGTACAAATTACGATTATGCAAACGCTAAAAAACTTTCATTTGATGAAACAAAAACCATTCTTCCATACTTCACAGCAGATGACCAAAGCACAAATTACGACGCAAGCAACACAACCGAGAAAGTTGTATACGACAGCGAGGGCAATGCAAGAGGTGTCGAGGGACTTACAAAGGTTTACACATTCACAAACCCAATCAACCTACAAAAGATAGTTGTTTCTAAGGGCTCTGGGAATGTAACACTTGAAAAAGTTGTAACCTACAACAATGTAAATCTTTTAACATCATCTAATATGATAAGTGATGTTGAGATTGAGATTGCATACTACTATGCAAGTGGCTACAAAAAGAGTGGCATAGACATTTACAACTACCTAAGCACAGATGGCGACTTCTACTTCTACATAGTTGATGAAACGCTTGGCGGAGTTTACATCAAGAGTTCTGGAAAGATGTCAAATGTAAGTGGCACCGACATATACGCATATGACTACCTATCACTTGTTGAGACCTCTTACCTAGATGAGAGCACCAACCGAGTATATTACGCAAAGGTATTTGTTGAGAAAGATGGTAAATACCTAACGACAACAACAGCAATCACAGCCAACTTTGGAAAACTATATTATGGCTTTGCAGATGATGGAGTAGAAAGACTTGCACTTACAACCGACACAAAAACAAGAACATACTCATCATCAGGCTACATAAGAACAGCACACGCAAGCAACTCCGGTCAACAAGTAGACTTGCTTGGAAAGAGCATAATGACAAGCACAACTCCAATCATCTACCCAAGTTTCCTAGCAGTTGCAAGCGTAACAAACCAAAGTTCAACCGACAAAGGCTTTATCTACGACAAGTCAACATATTACCAAATAGATTACAGCAGTAAAGAAATCACCAAGTACGGTTTACCGGGTGTAAAGGTACTTGATGGAGCACCTTACCCTAACACAGTTATTTCATTCAGTGTAAGACACAAGATACACGACCAAAGTGTTGTATACCTAGCACTTGAGATTGAAAAGGTATTCAGTGTAGAACTTGCGAACTATGTACAAATGAAAGACGGAACAAACATTTCGCTCGAACATCAAACATACGCATTCAAAGACACTGAAACGAACATTGACTTAAACAACTACCCAGATGAAGTAATAGCAATAACAAACAAACTTACATCTGAAAGTTTGTACTCATCAGACAAGTACAACCTCGCATCAAGTTCATTTGCAAAACCAAACTACTTACCAAACACCGGCGAAGTTATACTTTCAAGCAGAGATGTTGCAACAATAATGACATATGAATATGTAGACTACGAGAACAACCAATTAAAATCTGATTACACAGATATAAATTACATTTCAGACTACCTATTCTATGACACACCAATGGTATTAATTGGCGACAGTTCTCAAAAGATGGGAGCAATCGGAACGGGTGCAAAGGTTTACGCAAAGCGAACAAACGCTCACGACTATTCAATCACAGTTGATAGCGCGACATATTACTATGAGGCAGATGACACCGCATCAATCTTCTACTTGCACTACGCTACCCCATTCTCATCAATTCCAACAAATGCAAACCCATACGATTACACAAAGGTACTTGCATATGATGAGAACGGACAACAAAGTGCGACCTACTACTTTGAAAAGGTGAAGATAACAAATTCAGCGGGAGACATCATTTACAAGAACGGAAACACTTCCGCACCATACTACTTATACACAAACGACATCACCTCGAACTTTATGCCATACGCATTTGATGAGACTTGGTCAAACAACACCAGCGACCCATACAGTGTTCGTGAAAGAATGTTAGCACTCAAAAACGGAAACGATAAGATTGTTGACAGATTAATAGCATCACACTTCAGATATAATGTAATAGATGGCTGTTGGTACGAAGTTGTATACGACATTTACAAAAATGCAACACTTAGAAATGACTACAACTACTGGACAAGTGATTACAACAAGATTGAAAATGCCGGAACGATTGATATGCACACATACATACTTCAAGCAGATGGCTCACTAGTATTAACAAGTGAATGTACAATCGACCAAATATGTAACGACCTATATTATGAGGACAACGCAGTAACAGAGTATGGCGAATTAATCATCTCTGGAACAACAAGTGCATACCGAACAACGATATCATCAGTAAGCGACAAGGCAAAGAGTTATCAAGGATATTACAGAGCACTTCCATACAACATAAAGAACGCATATCTTGCAGACAGCAGTTACTTTATGATAGGAGTTGAAGAAGTAATACTCGTAACAAACCCAACAATCACAATCACTGATGGCTTAAATTCAGTTATATACAGATTTAAAGAATGGCAAGCATTCACAAGATACAACAGCGAAGTAATGTATAAAAACAGCGAAGTAACTTTTGAAAACGCAAACAATGCGACATTCAAGTTCACAAGCGACCTTGCAAAATATTATGTATTCTTCCCTGTTTACGAAAGAGTCTACTCAGTAACACTAGAAAGCAGAGTTATTGATGGAGAATCTAACCAAGGTGGAACAATCACCACATACTATAAAGATGGAAAGAGAGTTGAGGGCGACAATCAAAAGATTGAGAACTCATCAAGCGACATTCACTTTATAGAGTACTCTTCAACAGGTAAAACTGAAAGTGCAGATGGAAAGACAAACCTAACCTACACATATGAAGAGATGGACATTGACAACTATATATTCACAACAGAATACCAAGCATTTGAAGTTGTGATTGATGAAAACACCGACCAAACGGTAGCACTTCCACTTTATGTATCAACAACAGAGGGTGCATTAAATGGCAGGGGCTATATGTCAGGAAAGGTACACTCATCAGCATACGCAGGTCCATTGTTTGCGGGAATTGCAGGTGGAACATCTTATGTATATAAATATGTATATAATAATGTTACAAAGCAATACTCACTTCAAAAGGTTACAGATGCAAGCACAATTTCAAGCACGCTATATGATAAGATTTATTCAAACAACACCTATGTTAAAAGCACAGTTGACGCTGATACTACTGTTCCATATATGATTGAACAAGCGATTGGTGCAAGCGACTTAAAAGTCGGCTACACCGATTTAGAGTATGGCGAAGAGGTTACAATCTTCAACATTCCGGGAGTTAACTACGGAGTAACCAAAGCAGGTACTAATAATGATTACCAATATTATTTATATTCATTATCTGAAATAGGTGCAAGCAAAGAGTTATTACCAATCAACTACTCAAACGGAAGATACTTCTTCGTACTTGACAAAGATGGTAATTACCTAAGCGTAGACACAATAGTAAATGACTTTATTGAAAGAAACCCAGAATCATACAGCAAACTTGCAATACTTTACGATATAAGTCAATACTCATCTGATGGAAAGATTGATGAGAAATATCTAACCTACTACGACAAGACAATGAGACAACCAACATTTACATCAACCGCTCAACTATTCTCATTTGCACTAACACTTTACAGAGAGGGTTATGAGGGAATCCGCGATATCCTTGCTCCAATGTTTAAAGACCTTGAAAGTGCAGATGGTCCAGAATATTTCGTATACTATATGAACCCAGTTAACTACTTGTTCGAAAGCGGATATTCAAACGCACAAATCACACACAGTTCTGCAAAACTTAACAGAACAACAAGTGCAAACATTGTAAGATTAAATCTAGACAGCAAAGATGAAGAGTTCATTCAACAACTTTACACAACAAAGAAAATCTCAATGTCAACAAACACCTCACTAATGAGTGCAATCAAGACAGGCATTTACTTTGATGTATATTCAGTTGATGACAATGCTCCAAATCTTTACATCACACACACATCAACCGGCAGACGCCACACCTACACAAAGGTTAACGCAATTGACCTAAAGGGCGGTAGTGCAATCCTATTCTACTCAGCAAGTGCAAACAGATATGTAATAAATGCAGGAACAGAAGTTACCGGTCTTGAACTTGCCGGCAACCTATTGAAAGCAAGAACAATCAACGGTGAAACCTACTACTTCTACATCACAACAACAAGCACAAGCCTAACCCTAACCAAACAAGCAGATGGCGACAACTTCGCAAGAGAGATTGTTCAAAAAGCGAACTATGTTGGAATTGAGGGCAACGACAGTAAAAGTGGCGAGTGGTATGTTTCAGCAGACACATATTACAGTGGAATGGACAATGTTTCACTCAACCAAAACTTCGACAGACACACAATCATTCAGTTGCAAGCAGTAGCAGATGATGGATACAGATTCGAGGGCTGGTATTTCGCTCAATACAACGAAGCGACTGATGAATTTGTAATCACCGAAAGAGTTGGCGGAACCAATGATGGATATGCTTATTTAGATGAAATCAAGCACCTTGAACTTGTTGGTGAAAATTATGTAACAGTTGAGGGTGTAGAGGGCTTTGGTCTTTCAGGCGAATCGCAATACTTAAAAGACGCAAATGGCAGAGTTGAAACTTTACCAGAAGCACTTGAAAACCTATACGCCGGAAAATTTATCACATATGCAGTCGTAAATGGTACAAGAAAAAATGTTACATACGACTCAGCAAAACTTCAATATCTAGATGATAGGGGCAATGTCATAAAAGCAAGTGCCCCAAGTGATGACACTGATGAAATCAAGATTTATTCGCGTCAAGTATTTGAGGGTAATGATGGAAATTATTATTACGATTACAACCTAACATTCCAAGTTCCAACAGAACTTATAAAGTTCATTGATGACAATGAATACACCCTATTCTCTCAAACACAATTTGAGTTAGAGTCAAACGCAACAAACCTTGTATACAAATATGAAGAAACCAATGGCAACAAATACTATTACCAAGATATGAATGGCACAGATAACGACCCATTTATGGTGAACTCAAAAGGCGAATATGTTTCAATGCTTAACACAAGCGGAGATGCACTAAACTACAACTCATATGTTGGAACAGTTACATCAAACAACATTGTTTCATCACTAACAAGCGCACTTCGACTTGAGGGCTCAATTGATTTAACAATTCAAAATCAATCAGACAACTTCACCATTAAGAAAGCGGGCGAACCAATTGCAAAACTTGGCATTGGAACAAAGCTTAACCCAATTTCATTTGGAGAAAATCCAAACGCAAAGGGACTATTATACTCAGGCGGAAAGTTATATCCAGCAGTACAAATCAACTACACATATAAAGACACTGGATATCTTGCAATGAGATTTGTCGTTACAGTAAGCGTTTCACCAAGCGGAGACATTAACTTCGCTATTACAACAAATTACTTTAACAACGAAGAGACAGGCACAAGCCTAACAATTTCAAACGAGAATGAACTTGAAACACTTCTAACGCTAATTAACACAAAGGGCGAAGCAAAATACCTTGAAGAATTTAGCGGTATGACAGTTCAATCAAACATAAATGCACTTTCTGCAAGGGGCGGAGAAAATCCGGGCGGAAACAATTATGTATATGATTTCCATTACAGCGTTTCAAAAGCACAAATCAGTGCAAGCGGAAGTTCGTACAATTACATTGTAAGTTACTACCACGAAATGCTTAACCCATTTGGAACACTTACAAGCAAGGTTTCGGTATTTGAAAATGTAACGGGCCTCACAACATTCACAGTTTACGAAAGCACACCAATAAGCCTTGAATACAAATATGCAAGAACACCAAGCAATATGATGGACGCTACTGGAATGGGTGCATTCAGCAGTCTTATGAAACCATACGGAGCGTTCTACACATTCACAACCGGAGGCTTTGATTTAAAAGAACTCGGCATTAAACAACTTGATTCAACGGGTAACGAGTCAACCACCTCACTTACAACATTGTATTACAGACTTGCAGATGACACATTCTATTACCTAGATTACGCAGTTGATGTAACAACCGGAAGTACAACATTAAAACTAACCGCACTTAATATGGGTGAAGAGTTCACAACTGAGCAAGCACAAAATGGCGAGGCAATCTTCAACCTAAAAGCAACAGTAAACAAACTAAGCGAAGATGACGCAGGTGAAAGGGTTTACTTGCACGAGGGCAGACTTTACAGGACCCGCGAAGATGGCGCATACACAGTCAAGGGCGACACATTAACAATCAACCAACTACGCGAAAATGTATACATTGTTGCAAGATTTATCGAGAACTATTACACACTTGTATTTGCAGACCAAAACGAAAACAGCACAATCCACGTTGAGGATATGTACTATTTCGACTACGAAAGCAACAACAACGCAACAATCTTAAATGCAGATGGCGTTAAGATTCAAAGCGCAAACAGTGTTGAAACAGTCAAGTTTGGAAATATCTCAATGGAATACTCAATCAAGGGTGAGATGATTCCAAAGACAGCAAACCAAAAACTTCCAGATGAAGATGGTGCACTGTATGAGTACTATGTAGCCTACTACAAAAACGGACAAGATGGTAAAGATGCGGGCGAGCAACCTGAACAAGTTACCGTATACAGTTTAGAAAACAAGTACACAAACCCGAACTTTGACCCATATTCAGCCAAGTTCTACACCTTGTACAGAGGAAGAATGTACGAAATCAAGGCTGGCGAAAGTGGAAAGAGAGACATAGCAAATTACGACTTTGGCTCATACATATTCGAGCAGAAGTTCGCGACCGACCAAATCAAAACGCTAAGCAGTGCAATAATTGACTATGAGGGCACCGACTACTACGCATTTACAATCACCTACCTCACCGAAGATGAGTTCCAAAACCTATCGCAAGGAAAGGGTGCAAAGACAAAGACCGCAACAATTTACTCAAGCGAGTCAAGTCTTGGAATTCAATACGCAGACAACAACGGAGTCAGAGTTGGCTACTTAGTTGATGGAAACGGAGAAATGCTAACATCTGGACTTGGAGTTATGAGCGGAAGTGCAGGAGATGAGTTCAAGACATCAATTGAATGCCCAGTACTTGAGGGTGGCTATTACACATTACCGCTACCTAGCGGAAATGAGATTGCATACATAAGAAGTATTGAAAAGACAGGCGGAGATTACAACACAGCAGATTACTCATATTTATCAGCATTAACACAAAAACTTAGCCTAAAGACAGATAAAGATGGAAATGTTGTTGATGTAATAAATCCAAAGGATATGACAATTTCAATTTCAGATGGTACCGAAGCAAAGGTTGGCGGAAGCAAGTTATCTGTAAACTTTGTAAATCAAGGTATATACATTGATACAAACACAACACTCGTTATAATTGTAAGTTGTGATGCAAAGAGCAAAATTTCTGCAAGTTACACAACAAACCCATTCTACGAATTAACCCCACTATTCTACCCATCAGAAGAGTTTGTCAGCAGAAACGCACAAAACTACAACACAGAGGACAAATATTATGAAAAATTATATTATGCATATCTCGTAACATTCAACAGAAGTCTTGAAAACGAGTACAGCGAATATATGACGCAACAATCTCGTGGCGAAAGCATAATGTTTGACACAACCGAACTTGAAAGCGACACATTCAAGAACTTGTATCAATTGAATGATAAAGAACAATTCCTATCAGACTTTGGAACAAATGTACTTGAAGAGGACACAAGAACCGCAGAAATTCTCGGAATTGAAGATAACATTTACACATTCTACAACTACTCACAATACACCGAGAAAACACTAGTTCGTGGCTACTCATACTACTCACAAGCAACTCGCTCATTCTACGAAGAAGTTTACGAGGGCGAAACATTCAAAGGCTACTATGCATACATACTTGGCGACAACTATGATTCAGAAAGCATAGTACACGGATTTAACGCATCAGAGTACAACGCAAACTTATTAAATCACGAAATAAATCCATACTACACGATAGCCGGCAGGCCAATTTATATGTGCATTGGAAACAGTGATGGCTCGCCAGCGGGAGGACTTGAACAACTTGAAAGAATACTTCAAAGAGATTACGGTTTCACATTTGTAAAAGATTCATATACATTGATGGAGGTTTCAACAGACATTTATGCAATGCACAAGAAACCTACCCCATCATCAATCAAGGTAACCGAGTCAACACTAAACGAGTATTCAATAATCGCACAACAATTCTTGTACTTTATGGATACAACAATGTCAGATATATCAATAGCGTCAATCAGAGCTGAACTTGATGTATATGGCGGAGACGGAGACAGGTATTATGAAAAATACCTAAGCCGTGAACTGGCACTAAACGGTGAAAACAGTACCGACAAGACAGTTTACACAGGTGTCAACGGAGTTCTATCTAAGCTGTACAACGAATACCTAACCCGAAGAAACTCATATGAAACGAACGGAGACAAAACCGTACTTGAAAGTTACATTTTAAATGTTGTGAATAACCTAATTTCACTAACACACGGAGGAAGTTATTCAGACGCAAAAGAAGCAGTTAAATTCTTATTTGCAAGTTATTATGATGAGGTAAGTGCTTCTTACACTGGCGAGGGCTTGTTCTATCATTACATTGACAACGAAAAAATGCCAGAGGGCTCAACAAACCTATTAAATGTTGCACCTTACCTATTATCATTACAAACTGCAACAGCAGATGATGAAAAAGAAATCTTCCTATCTGCTTGCGACATCTTATTTGACTTTACAATATACAGAATAGTTGAACTTGCACATACCTACTTTGGAAACGCAAGACTTGTAATAAACGAAGATTGGAAAGCAGAGATTGAATCAGAGGAAGATTACTTGCAATTATATGAACTAGACACAATGAGTATTTTCTACAATGATGGAGCAACTGGTTCAAAGACAGAAATCACATTCAACGCATTACTTGGCTATGCTCAATCATATTTAAAGGAAGCAAAATACGGATACGAGAAATTCACCCAAATTGCAAAAGACTTAGGTCTAACCGCTGAGGAACTTTCAGCAAGTATGACTCGCAACCCTGCCTCATTCAAGATTTTGTACAATCAAATGACAGAAAACTTGAAGAGATTGTATTTCAGAAACAAATACCAAAACAACAACTGGGATACAACCCACGCACTAGACTTAATGAGAAACTACTTGCAGTGTTACAACGATTACAACGAATTAATCGGCAAACTTCAATATATAAGCGAAAAGAACTTCTCGCAATCGGGAGCATTAAATATCTTAAGATTCAGTTCAATAGTTGTTTACGCTCTTGATTTACAAGCCTCAATTCTAAATTACAACGAGGGCAAAGCAGATGATGATTCAACACCAGAAAACGAATATGTTGAGGGCTTCTACGAGACCCTATCACCATACGAGTTTGTTGAAGATGATGGCGACCCAAGCACAATTGAAGCAGAGAGCGAGAACTTCATTAAACTTTATGAATTCTTTGCAGGTGTCGGCAGAGACGACATCACAGTGCTTGACACTGACGCAGATGTTGAAGCAAAAGACCTACAAAGATGGTACAAAGACTACGGTGATGATTTGACATCATTCTATGCTGGAACGGGCTTACACGAAGAAAGCCTAGAAGCAAAAGCGTACATTGAATATTTAAGAATATACAATAAATTCAAAGACAACATTGAAGATTTAAGTTACTACTACACACTTGATGAAAACAAGTTATATGCACCAACCGGCCAATACAAAACAATGACAATTGCAATTGACACACTAATGACAGTCAAAGCAAGAGCACTTGATGGAGTTGGAGCAAAGAACAATGAGTTTACTGCAATTCAAGATGAAGATTACACAACAGTAAAACTTGCAGATGGAAACATCTACAACATAAGATTTGCTGGTTGGTATTATTCAAACCAAGCAAACACATCAATCTCATCAGACTTTGAAAATATGACCCTACTTACAACCGACTATCAATCAGGCTTAATTGCAATGCAAAACAACACAACAATGATAGCAGTTTACAGAACATTCGAGTACTGGTCATTCACATATAACCCAAGTGAAGTAAGAGTAAGAATCAACCAAACACACGACTCATTTGGAAATCCTCTAACCTACTCAACAGACAGCGTAACTGGAAACATTACAATTTCAGGATACTTTGATACAGGTACAAACATTGATGCAACTGTTACCCCACTTGCTGGAAAGGCATTTACATCAATTGAAAACAACTACCACAAAGTAAAAGCATTTAATGAGGCAGGAGATGAAGTTGAACTAGATAGTTTAGACGCAGTAAGATATGAATATGCTTCAAGCACTGACCCACTTAATGCAATGCTAGTTGGAACAACAATTGAGACAAACACAAAGAGTGAAATCAACAATGCAATTGCAACAAGAACACTTCGAATGATGGTATCATCAAAGACTTGGGAATTTGACCCATCAACACTTGAAGCAAGTGCAAAAGATATTAACTCATTTGTACTCAAAGCAGAGGAAGCAAAACTCGTAGTATTCAAAATCTACGGTTCAATAAGTGCTGACAAAGATGGCAACTATGTTGATGTATTCAATTACACAATCAACTGGTGGAAGAATTCAGACCCAACAAATATGAATCTAATCACAGTTGACAAAACAGGTGCAAGCAACTTTGACCCAGAACTTTACATTGAAGAACTATTCGACCAAGAGGGAAATGTAATTGGTTCAAGATATCTTGGTGTTGATGAATTTATGCAACCAATCCAAATTGCATATGCAACAGAGACAAGCCCACTTCACTATTACATCTTTGGATACTTCAAAGAGGACACAACAGTGTCAATATCTACCTCATCAGACAAGGGAACAGAGTTTTTAGATGCTTGGTATGTAGATGGCGAAGAAGAAAAGACTGCACAAGATGAAAACGGAAACACAATCATCAAGGTAACAACTGATGACCTAGCCCACCTAGCAGTTGGTTATTACGACAAACAAAGAGTTGACTTACAAGTTAACACAGTAATAATGAATGGCACATATGACGGAAGTGAGGGAAAGACCCCATTTGAATTTGGAACAGAAATTCCAGCATACAAAACATTACTTGATGATTTACTTGATGGAATTATGGAAGATTCAAACGGAATTGCCCTAAACTACGGAAAAGATGGAGCAAGATATGTTAACGGACAAAAAGCAGATGATGTTGGAAACACATTAATGCTTAAATACTACGGATTTGATAGCACAGTGAAAGACAACTATGTACCAAACGCTTCAGGCTATCCAACATATCAATACAATTCACTATCCGAGTTTACAATAGTTACTCCAGAATATGTATACACAGATATGTACACATACAAATTTGTTGGTTGGTACAGCGTATCAAGCGGAAAATCAACTTTGGTTGCAACAACGAATGTGGTTGACACACTAAAAGTTGATGGAAAACTTAGACTTGACGCAGTATACGAGATACTTCCAAAAGTTGACCTAGTAACAGACACAGCGAACTCTAACCTATCAGTTGAGACAGGCAACCCAGCCGGAATTTACGACTTCTTATACGGAAGAATTCCAGTAGGTGCTGAGTCAACAATCAGAGGCAACGCACAAACTGGCAGACAACTAAAAGAAGTTATCTTCCACTATACAAACGCAAAAGGCGAGCAAACACTTGTACTTGATATGAACACATTGACCCGTGAAAATTGGGTAAGACTATTCCCTATTTACAAAGATGGAAAAATCACAACCCAAATTACTTGGCAAGAAACTGAGGACAATGGCAGGTCAACATACGAAACGACAACGAACCTTGAAAATCTAACCAAGATAGAAATCACAACGGTACAAAACGCAAATGTGAACTTAGCATTCTCAGTTTACCAAACAGAGTTCTACGATAAACTACTTGCGACCAACACAATTGATATGTCAAACCTACCATATATGAAGAATGATGCAAGTGATGAAGATTCATATTTATTATCAAAACGAGATAAATTTGAAATGTTCGCAGAGTATCAAAAATTCTATGTTGAAGATTTGACAAAAGATGAAAAGACTGGCATTTACAGATTTAACAAAAATCTCGCAAATCAAGGCTTTACAATTTCTGCTCCAATGGTAACATTCGAGGGCAAGACAACAAGATTTATTGGTTGGTATGTAGATGGAAAACTTGTTTCAACAGATGTAAGCTATTTTGCATACTATTCAAACGAAACAAACAAATTCCCACAAACAAAGGTTAACGCAGGCGAGGACATCTTAATTGAGGCAAGATTCAGCGTAAGCCCAACCGCAAGTATTCTTCAAGATGAGGGCGAGGAAAACTCAGGATTCACCGTTCTTCAAATAATTGATGGAGACCCAGCAGTACTACTTCAACCATTCGCATCAAGCGAAGAACTCACAAGTGTATTACTTGCAAACTTTGGTAAATATCAACCAGAAGTTTACACAACATTCAACGGTGTCAAAGTTAACACCCCATCAGGATTTTATAATCTAGTTGGACTTGATGGCGACAGCGAGAAGTTATATGCAACTTCTGAGGGCGAGTTAAGACCAACAGCGTTCTATGTATATGATGAAGTACTTGGTATGCTTACAGAGTTAGAAGTCAAGAGAGATAGAACACGCAGATACACAGTAATCCCATTTGCAGACTTTGCCGGAAAGACGGTAGTAGTTAACTACTCAACAGCAAGTATGGATGACCTAGGTGTTAACTTCACAGTAATGCAAACATACAACGGAACACTTACAAGAACAAGCAGTGCTGGAAACATAACTGCAACAATCTCACTGATGACAAACAGCCCAAGCGGAATGAATGTTTCAGCGACAAACAACATCTTGCAAGCAGACCTAGTAGATGGCAAACTTGAAATGTGCAGTACAACATTCCCATACGCAGAATTCTCAACAGGCGAGGCAAGTGAAGTTACACTTGAACTAGATAAACTTCAAGCGAACTTTGCTGGTTGGTATGTAAATGGAGAGTTTATCGGAAATGCACAAACGGTAAAATTCAACCCAGACAATGGCGATATAATTGAAGCAAGGTATTACTCACAAACAAGAGTATTTGCATTTGAGGCAATCACAACAAGTTATGTAAACGGTAAATTCGTTACAATGCGAGAATCGACAAACTTGGTAGCACTTGTTACAAACGGAAACACAGCAAGTTCAACAATTGACAATGCAACGGTTTCAGGAGCAGGCGTACCAACATCACCATACTACATTTATTCAAGCAGAAATGGCTTGATTGACCGAGTTGAAGCACTTGGAAGCACTCAAATCAGATTGTACGCAAAATCAGAACTATCAGGCGGTGCATTTGTACTTCGTGGATTCTACTACGAAACAGCAAGCGGACAACAAGTACAAATCAAATCAACACTTGAAACTGGAAGCTCATATGTTGGTGAAATCAACTTCAAATCATCAGATATCCCAGAGGGCGTTACAAAAATCTATGCACACTATGGTGCATCAACCAAGTTAACGGTTGAGGTAAACACCGACGGAATCACTGGAATACTTCCAGATGGAATAGTTGGAATATCTCACGGACTTGGACTTACAACCGACGCTGTTCAAAAGGAATACGAATTTACAGTAAAACTTACCGACAGCTACGGATATGTAATCACAGGAATTGGATACAATTCAGATGGTGATGACAAAGGCATAACCCCAGTTACAGCATACACAAGCGAGGGCGTTACAACCTACTCAGGCAAAATTGAAATACTTGGCGAAAACAACCTAGTTACAATTTACGCTAAAAACCAAATGAAGAAAGATGTGTCAGTATACACAGCGTGCTTCGACACAGTATTAACAAATCCTGTTAAAACGCAAATAGTTGGTGTAACAACACTAACTGCTGATGCGACAATGGCTTACTCATACACAGTAGGCGACCAAAGTTACACAAAGACACTTAAATTTGTTGGTTGGTATTTACTAGAACAATCAACCGGAAAAACTTCCCTACTTGCTTACGACAAGACATTATCGCTAAATGCACAAGATGAGAACATTGACAAATATGTAATAGTTAAGAAATATGATGCAGATGGAAACAACAACTTAATTCCAACCTCTAATGTACTAAGCGTGTCAGTTGCAGGCGAAAAAGTTTCAGCAGAGGACATCTCAGGAGTATCGGGCGACACATTTGAAAATCTTGGAATTACCCTTGAGACAATTGAAAACACTTGCATACTTGATGCACATTCATTTGTTTCAAGCGAAATTGGAAAAGATTACTCATTTGTAGGCTGGTACAAAAACGGAGTACTACTTGGCAGAAGTTCAAGTTTGCAATATGAAATATCAAAAGGCACAAGCCAAAATGTAGAGGCAAGATTCACACAAGGCTTAGTTGAAATCATTCCAGAAGTTTACTCAAAGAACAACGAGACAGGCGAATATGAAGTTCACCCAGAAGAAATCACCTACACAATCCTAACGACATCTACCCTATCAGTAAACAAACGGGCTGGTGCAGGACAAGATGTTCTTGTAAGTATCAAACTTCCAAAGGGCTATAAGATAAACATTGAAAAGACCCAAGAGATGATGGAAACACTTGAAACAAAAATTGACTTCTTAGTTTGTGGAAATGACCAAGACGCAGGAAGTGCATCAATACTTGTTCCAAGACTTGCAATCGAAGCACTTATAACTGAGGGATTCAGCGAATACACTCTTCCAATTTATCTATCAGATAAACTTCCAGAAGAGCACGAACAAATTGTTCAAACATTCGGTGGTCCAGCAGGTGATGTTGCATACGAAATCAAGCGTGAGTATGACATTGATGGAGTTAAGGACTTAGTAATTCATATCACATCATATAACACAGAAGTAACAGTTGTTAACAACCCAACAGTAACACTTGATTCACACGCATTTACATTAAACACATATTACTTCTTCTACAACCCATTCGTGTACAACACTAATGATGGCAGTGCACTTATTAATGATAATAAATACACAAACGGTTACTCAGCACTTACAGGTGATGGAACAATTGCTGTTCCAGCAGGCACAGTATTCTATTATTACTCACTGTCAGCAAGACCAAACAACTCAACATTCAGTTCACACTACCTTGCAGATGTTGAAACCAACAATGTATTTACATTAACAACCGCACCAGTAAATACAAGAATCTTAACAAATCCAGCAAAGATTAACACAACTTACCTAGTTCGCTCAGATGATACATCACTTCCAACCTACGACTTTGATGAATATGCTCACATATATTCACACATTAAAGACATCACAAAGAGCGGTGAAATATCTTACTATACAACCGAACTTCCTCCAATTGATGAAGTGGTTGGCTTAAGCCCATTCACAGACGCAAACCTTTATATGATGACCGACAGTGGTTATAACATCATAAGTGATAAAGTTTACAGAGCACTTCCAGGCGGAGTAACCTATTTCCAAAAGGGTTCAGAAAGACAAACATTCTATGTGAAAACGCTTGGCGACTATGTAATAAGAGAAGTTAAGTTCATAGATATTGAAAGTGGTAAAACAATCGTTGGAAAACCGGGTGAATTCTATTATGAAGATGAAGAGGACCTTGACAAAGAAGAACGAACCGCAGTTACCGAAATCATTGCAGACAACGAGTCAAAGACCTACCAAACCTACGAAATAGAGTCAACCGAGAACCACTACATTGTTGAAATTATCTTGAAAGAAGTATTCTCAATTGAGTTACAAATCAAGGTAAATGGCGAATGGCTAACGACCGAAGTAAATGATGAAGTTGGACTAGTAGACACCGAGAATTCAGTAATCAAATTTACAGATACAAACAATATTGCATTTGTAGATGAGAGCGAATTCTACAAATTCACAGTTGATGACAAAAACCAAATCTACTTCTTAAAAGATGACTTTGAGACAACTCAATACATTCTTGAAGAGTATGCAAAGAATTGGATTGACCCACTAAATAATGTAAGCGGTTATACATTAAATAACATTACACTTATCACAAGGGGCAAAGTTCAAGACACGGTATTCAACTATGATGGAGATTCTTCAATGAGTTTTGCGGATATGCTTGATGAGTCAAGAATCCCTGTCCTAACATCAAGAGATGGAACAATTGGTATCAAAGAAAATACAATCATTGTATTAAACTTTGCTTCACCATTTGAACTACCAACAATGAAACTTGATGCAAAAATTGAAAAAGGACTAGCCGGAACGAAACTCAACAACGCACTTGAAAACGCACTTGAAAGAGATGGCGACATTGACTACGAAGTGAAAAACATTGGTTACGCAGAGGCAAGTATCACACTTAAAGCAAACAGTTCAGTAACTGATGAAAATGGAAACATCTTCTACTTCAAGGGTTGGTATCTTGGACAAAATGTATATGATGAAGTACTTGATAAGACAATTTACCAAGAGACACTCATCAGCACAAGTTCATACACAACCACACAAGTGGCACCATCAGTAAACAGTCAATATATCGCATACTACACCCCAGAGATGAAGCAAGTAATGATTGACCTATCTGGTGTAACCGAACTTGGCGGAAAGGAAGTTACAATTAATGTTGGCGGAGTTTATTGCAAAGTAGATGATTTACTAAACACAGGCACAAAGCTAACAGTAAAACCATCAATAATAACTTCTTCATTATCTACAATTGGCGGTATTAAAGTAACAAGTGGCTATGACCAAGCGACAGGACAAATTGGATTTGAAGAGGCTCAACCAGCAATAATACTTCTAGAGATTCCACTAATGCTAATTGATACATTAACACACTTTACAGTTTCGTTTGGTATATCAAGTTACCAAATTGAAAGTGAAAGAATTGGAATTAACGGAGATGTTGCAAAGGTTAGTCTAGATAACAAGACAACTATCCTATCACCTGAAAATATCACAAGTGAATCAGTTGACTTAGAAATCTCATCACAAGTACAAAAGTACAGCACAAGTTACAGAGTTAACAATGTTGGCTCAAACGCTTATGAGGGATTTGTAAGAACAGGACATCAATTCATACCTTACTACTTCGTTGAAGCGGTAGTCGCAGGAACAACTGAGCAAATTCAAAACAACGAAATCAAGTTCTCGCTAGAAACAACAAAAGACAGAATGCCAGAGGACCCATTAAATAGGACCAACTACCAAACTGGTGAAGTTACAGATGAGCGTACATCAGTAATACTTCAAAGAGTTGTAACTTACGGAGAAATCGCATTCTTAAAGGTTGAATACGCAGGCGAAATTGAGTACTACGGAATCTACGAAATCACAGGGCTATCAAGTGCATACAACAGATTGCACGAAGTAAACCTAGTGAACAGACTAGAATCTAAGTACATTGAGTTTGGAAGCATAGGCGAGGCTATTACTTACGAAAATGTAACATACTCAGCAATTGGAAAGGTAATGATAGCAGATGTTGGTGAGCACACCGATTCAGATGACCTATATTACAACGCATTCTACAACGCAACAACAAAGAAACTTATAGTATTAATTGATGGACACTATTACCTATTCAGATTTAATAACGACCCAACCGTTAACAACTATGTAATTGAAGAAATTACAGCAGATGTAACAGAGGGCACACTTCTTGAGTACTACCTAGACAGTTACACAGTAGACCTTTCAATCAATGCAGAGACATCACTTGGCGGAGCAGAAACAGTTTCAATCAGTTTTGAAAGAAACATATCTGCAACAGGCAAAGCATCAATTGTTATAGGCAACGGAATGCAAACCCTAGCAAGCGCTACAATTTCAATCAGGTCAGACATTGATAATCTTGAACTAAAAACAATTTCAGATTACACCGTAAGACAAACTGTAAAAGATGTCCTCAAAAAGATTTGGGATATCCAAACAGTAAGCTTCGGCGGTCAAGACACAATGAGACTAAACTACAACGCTCTACTTGAAGAAATCAATGCCCTACCAAATGTTGTAGATGGAGCAGTCAGCAGTATTCTTTACGGTGATACATATTACCGCAGAACTGCAAAAGCGATAAAGCCGGGAACAAGAAACCTACTTGACAGCCTAGTATCTTCAACGCCGGGACAAATTGCAACATTCATTGCATCAGTTCAAGGCTCACTTGAAGATGGAAATGTATATGTAATTGCGTGCTATGATTCAGATGAGGATTCAAACGACCCACTTAACTACCCAACCCTAACAGTTATCCCTGAACTACAAGGCTACTGGTTCATTTATACACATTCAGAAAAGGCAAACGGAACAAGCGGATTTGGAATTGACTACAGTGATGAAGATTACAAGTATTTTGCATACGACTTCTTCAGCATTGAAGAAAGCAAGGGCGTAAACGAGTACTTATTCACCGACTACTTTGCAGAAAGACTAAAGACTGATGGAAATTACTTAGAGGCTTGGGACAACACAAACTGGACAAGCGTATCAAAAGACCTACACAGGACAACGACTTACAAAGAATACTCAAAACTAATCAACAGAAATGTAGTTTACTTTGCAGACTTTGTAAATCTATTCCCAGATATAAACATCAAGACACTAGTCTTTGGTTGGTCAAACGATATGGCAAACACAGAAATACAAACCGACCTCAAAAAAGATTTCGTGGCAACACTAACCACCACTCCAATGGCAGGCTACACAGATACAACAATACAATTTGTATCATTCGGATTTTTCAGAGATGGAGCAACGGTTACATTAAAACTAACAGAACTATCGGCGACAGAAGTTGAGGAAGTTACAGACTTTACTCACGGTGCAACAAATATAACAAATGCAATAATAACAAACAAGAGACCGGGATTTGAGGAGTTCAAAGAAGAGACAGCGCTTCCAATAACCGAGACAAAAACACACTCACCAAACGGAGCAGTTGAACTTAACGCATACGAATACAATACAGATGACATAGTTCTCCGAGATGATATGGTTTCAATAATCAATGTTTCAGCGGAAATTTTGGTTAAGTTTGATATTAACGCATATGCAATCAACAGATTTGCTACTTCAATTGATTTATCAAAACTTGCAATCAAGGGCGAGAGCAACTACTTCAAATATCTAGACCTATTGGCAGAGATGGCAGACAAAGGACTTCTTGATGAATACGAGAAAGGCTATGGAACACCAAGAGAGACAGATGAAATTATTCTTGATGAAATAACAGATGAACAAAGAGCATTATTTGTCAAGGGCGAGGGCAGTTATCTTGAAATTGAGCAAAAAGCGTTAGAGATATATCAAGGATATGTAAACGGAATTTACAAGACCTACTCGGGCGGAAGCGTAACGACAGTAAGTGAATCATTCACAAGGTCAGATGCGGTTAAACTTCTAAAAGAACTAGCAGAAGAAGAGGAAATTAAATACGACATAACCCTAGACATAATCGAAAACAAATTGAAGTTTATGCAAAGTTTGATTACAAAATATGCCCTAGACCTAGAGAGCGTTAACAATTTTGGATATGCAGTACTTGAATCAACGGTAACTGAAAGCGGAGAGAAAGCAATTTACTCAACGGTTTCACCAGATGTGAAAGTAAGCCAAGCAGGCTATGCAGAAAACCAAAGCACAGTAACAATAACTGTGAACGAGTTAACGGGCTACAAGTTCTTAGGCGTACTTGTTCGAAACGAGAGTTTATACAACTCCCCACTAGAAATCACAACTCAAACGAACAACAACAAAAACGACCAAACATTCAAAGCAAGAAATGAAGTATTCTTTGCAGTAGATAACGCACAAGAATACAGAACGGGAATAATAAGAGCCAACTGGACAAAGGCTGGTTCTGGGGTATACAACTTACTATTAACAGTTTGCGGTGCAGTAACAAGTTCATACTCAATAATTGCACTATATGAAGATATCCTATTCCCAGTGGACCTTGACATTTACAAATATAACGACGAAAGATACTCAATTGCAGAGAACAAGACCGAAGAGGGCACAATCATAACAGAGTATGAAATCAAAGATGGCGAAGAGATAAAGACATATGCAATTGGCGACACACTTGAATCTACCGAGTTATATGGATATAACAAAGTAAGCAAAGAATACTTTGCAATATACAAAAACAGTGATGACAACATTTTCTACAAAGATGTTAAATACACAGACAAGTATGATGGAGACATTTACATCTTAGGCGAGAGTCCAAAGTACATTAAAGTGAACTACAACCCATACACAGATGAAGATAGCTTCGAGGGTTATGTACAAGGAAGCCTACTAGTTGGTAAATCTACCCCACTATACTTAACAGCAATCACTTATCCATACGGCCAATTCTCTGGCTGGTTATTTACAAACTCAGTCAGTGAAGAAGAGATAAAGGAAAGTCAAAAGCAAATTGAGGCTGAAATCAACGGAGGCACTTATTACGAGTACATAGTTGATATGAGCAAGTCTTACGCACATTCACTTACTGAATTGTTTGAAAGTCGCTATGATGATGAATACAGATTTGATAGCAGGCACTTAGCGTCAGACTTATCAAATACCCTATTTACTCCAAACAAGATTTTCTACAACGGAAAAACTTATTACGAGTACAGATACAGAGTAATTGATGATACGAACAAAGTTAACCTTGAACACACAAAACTAGTTGAGGATTACCTAGAGTTCAAGTTAAACATTGCAGATGGAATCTTCTATTCAACATCTTCATATTCAGGAATAGAATACTTTATTTCAGAAATAAGTCCAGATATGTACACCAACACAGAAATCGAAGTTCTATTTATCAGAAACACCGGCGAAAAAGAAGTTATTACTTTAAATGCTTGTGCAACAGAAAACGGAGACCGAGAGAACTTCATAGTTGAAGCATTATTTGGAGAATTCTCATATGGCGGAATCAAGGGAAATATGTCAGACAATGTAATGTACTCATTCAATGATGATATGTACAGCATTGGAAACATCATCTTCTCAAGAACGAGTGCAGAAGAAAAGAATGCGAACACCGAATTCTTTGTATATGTAAACGGAAAACTAGTTAACATATTTGATGCACTTAATGGTTACTATTTTGCAACTGGCGGAACAAAATGGAAAGATTTTGTAAACTCATTAATCCCACGCAAGGCAGAGATGACCTACGGAGAGAAAGTTTCAAACGGACCAATTTACACCTTTGCAAGCGACAACTTCCATTCAGTAACAGCAGTTGGAAGCGGAATAGTAAGCACGCTAAACGGAAGTGCATACTTACCAGAAAGCGAGGACATCAAGATATACGAAGATGTAAAGACATACAACGCATACACAGAACTTGATACCGACCCACCAACGACAGTAATTGATTTCAGCGGAGTTCAAGATGCATATTCATTTGATGAAAACCCAGATTCAAGCAATCAAGGGCACTTCATCAAGGGTGAGAAAACGAACTACAATGTAATGTCGACCAACCTATCATACAGAGCATCAATCATAGCCTACTTTACAACAGCGTACTACACAATGTACATAAATGTTGGCGAAGTCGAACAAATCTATGATTCAAACGGTGCAAAAGATGGAAACGGTAACCCAACCGGAGGCGAAAAGACCTATTACAGTTCATTCAAGGGAGACATAATTGAAGTTGACCAAATAACCGGAGATAAATACAACAGCGGAGCAGATAAAGGCTATTTCAAGACAAACCCACAAGGCGGAGTTCAATTATACACACTAGACAATACCGGAAACATAGTTCAAGACAAAACAACATCAAACATTGAAAATTACATTTACGATTTAACGGGAAGTGTAATTGGAAACACAACAACTATTTACACAGTTACGACAACAGAAAATTCCGGCTACAAGAAGAACACAAACCCAACCGCAACAGCATACATAAGTAATTCTCAAGAGGGACTAAAGTCAAGCAACATTGTAGACATATATGGTGATTCAAGTAAACTTACACCACTTGAACAAATGCAAAAAGGATTTTCACATTTCCTTAATTATGACTATATTTTGTTTAGCACTGCAAAACAAGGCAACACAGTAACCACCGGCGAATTATCATCAAGTTATGTATTCACAAAACTGAAAAATACATATATTTGGGATTATTCAGGTCAAGGCGTTGGATATTCTAAATCTTCCCCATTCTGTGTTTCTGATAGCAGTAACAATACAAAACTTGAAAGCAATCTAATCTTCACAATGTTATTTAAGACAAACGACCCTAAAACAATGTTTAATGATAACAACTATATAATTGTTGCATTCAATTCAATGGAAGCAATCACTCAATACACATTAAGCAATTCAGTTTCAGACATCAGTCAATATGTAACAGGCGAGGGCAATAATGCAAAGGTTAACGAAGAGAAGATTCAAATCAATACTTCAAACAAAGGCCTTGTAGACATTGTTCCAATTGTTACAACAAGCGGAGATTTCACAAAGCTTACAGCAAACAACATTACAGGCGGAATCAAGAACAAGCAATCATCTCTTGCAATCAGAGTAAAAGTTAAAGCTATGTCAGGTAAAGGTTACCCAAGTATTCAAATTATCTTAAACGGTTCAACCAAACAAGAAATAAATGAAGATATTGAGGGAATGTCAAGACACAACCATTACAACGCGTACTACCAAACTGATGGAGAAAATGTTGAAGTTAAGAATTATACATACGGAAACTACAAAGCATTTAACAACGAAATCCGAACTGAAAACGGAATGGTTAAGAGCAACGCATATAATGTTATAGTTGAATGTGCATTCCAAATCAATTGCGTAGCACTTGAAATTGGTATGAATTACAACGCAGAAACAGATGGCGATACAGGATATCTTACCTCACCATCTGATGAAAATGAAAATAACGAATACTTAAAAAACATTGAAACAAACGAATTGATTTCATTGTTAATTGAAACAGGAAGCGACCCAACAAGGAAAGAAGAATACGATAATTTATGTGTAACACTTACCTCACTGTTCAGTAACTATTCAATCTACAAGTTCAAAGGTGCAAACACAATACTTGAACAATTAAACGAATTCACCGAGATACTTGAAATTGCATACAAAGAAGGAAGCAACAATTCCATAACTGAGATATTTGACCTACCAACAGACAAAAATGGTAATAGTGAACTTTATTTTGATACGAATGATGTTGATGATGCACTTAAACAAATTGATGCACTAGTTAAAGAAGGTGCTATTGTTCTAAACAACCAAGAATTATTGTTCAGACAAGTTGCAAAACTAATGGTTGAAGACATTACGAACGCATACTTAAAACGAGAGGGTAAATCTGGTGCTCCTGCAACAGTAAGTACCGCAGCAAACAAACTACTTTCAGCATTTGAAACATATATCAAATCTGGAACATTAAAGATGACCGAATTATTTGATAAAACATCATCTCTACCAATCCTAGGTAATAACACTGTTAGTAAAAACGACAACATACACTTATTTATCAGCGGTTCGCGCTTCATAATCTACAACAGTAAAGAAGCAAAAACTTCTTCGACAGACATTAAAGAGGATATGATTGTACAGGAAGTTAAAATTTACAATACAAATGGTAAATTAACAGACAATATGTATATGCTTATGAACGATTTCATTTCGTATTGCAGTAATGACATAGCAGAAGTTCCAGACTATAACTACGTAGACACAAACATTAATTCTACCTCACTTCTAACCTACTATTATATGGCATCAGTAATTACTCTTTACGAAGAAGCAACAAATGTTGAAGAAAAGGATAAATCAAAAATTGATTTTAACGAAGACATACCAAAATACATAGACCATTACACAGGGCTTCTATCAGTTCAAGATTTCCTTGAAAACTTTGGAACTTATTACAACACAGTAATATATGACTTGTTACAAACCTATACAGTTGCAAAAACATACAACACAGAAGAATATTGGCAAGAATATAAACGAATTGCAATTTCAGCATATCTTGCTTACGGACTTGTATTTGATGATTACACATTCACATCTGGAACAATAGTATTCTTTGACCACTTAAAACTTGAAAATGTTACAAGCATTGATTTGAATAATTGGTCATATGAAAAATTAAAATCAATTCAAAATTTCAGTGTCTTAAACGAATTATTGAATCAAGTCACAAGTCAATTTGACAACATCACCTACCGCGATACATTCGACACACCAATTGCAATTGACTTTAGCGTAATTGATTTAATTAAATCAACAGTTGACTATGCTCAATCAATACCAGTGATGCAACTCTCTGTCAACCAAGTCGAAACAATGACTCTTAGATACTATTTGCCAAATATAATAAACTTCTTAAACGACAGTGTTGATGGAGATTGGAGCTCTGATTTCCGCACAACAGTTGCTAAATACAAAGGCAATGAAGATGATTTATTGGCTTACTGGCAAAGAGGTCTTGAACAGTTAATCAGGAATGTAAAAAGTTATACCGCAACAACATATGTTTGGAGTGATGAAAACTCTAACTATTCAATCGCACCAGATGATATATATTATTCAGGAATATCATTGGTTGACTATTTCCAAGCGTTAGATATTGTAAAATATAATGATGACGAATGGTGTACAGAATGTTCAGAGTATGTTGGTGATTATGGTCATATGTGTTACTGCAATAATGAAGATTATACCAATATTGAAATAGATGGATTACAGAATAAAAATGGCAGCAACAAGAAAGACAGGTTCTACTTTACAAATGATGGTTCAGATGGAGAACATAAAGGCGAAACATACAACTACTTAGCATATGCACTATTCCTTAATCTTAATGAAGCAGGCGGTTATGATAGTAATACAGGATCTGATTCAACCAGACATTCGCTAAAATCATTTATGGAAATAAATTATTACACTTATCTCAACTGCACACCAACATCAGAGGTAACTCAATATGTTGAATATGTAAAAGCAAATCAATCATTCGGCCTTGTTAGTGGTAGCTTAAACAATAGCAGAGATTTATATCGCGCAGTAATTCTTACCGCAGTCAGAAAAGGATATCACGCATCAACAAGTGATGGAACTCCAACCACAACAAGTAAATACGACCCAATAGAAAGTGAAATGGAAGAAATTAATCCAAACCATTTATTTGGCAGAAATGAAAATGATAAAAATTACGAACCACTTCGCGCATATATTGGTGATTATGATGCAAAGACTGGCGAAGCAGATGGAAATGGCACCCTATACAAACACCTACTATTAAGTGAAACACCAACACGAGAAGTTACAATGAATGTTAATGGTGCTGTTCAAAACCAACCATTCTTGTACTACTTAATGAATGGCTTCAATGCACAACTTTATCAATTACAACTTGCAAACCAATACCAAGTTCTAGCATTAGAATCTGCTGAGGAGTTAGAAAGAAACTATGCATATGATTACGGTATATATCAAATAAGAACTACATATGACAAAGGATATGGCAATGAGCTCCTCACTCCAGAAAACAAATTTGAACTTCAAGATTGGGTTGCCGCATATATTCACATATCTGGAAATCAAGGACCTCCTGATGATTGGCCAGTAAGTTATATAAGAGGTTTCCAACATAGCGTACCTCTCAGCGGAGACCTTAACGCTGACCTATACCAAACAATAATGACAACATATATTGCAAATGTTTACGAACTGTCTCAAATGGAATGGTGGGCAAATTACAACGACCTTATAATAACCAACATTGATCTAAAAGAGCAAATCTCTCTTGGTTCAATTGATAAGATACGAACTGAAACAAAGAAAGGTTTCCTTGGAATTGGAAATGAGAGCAGACTAATGGCAAATGCAAATACACAAGCCGGTGGCAATATTTATAGCACAACACATAAATTAACTACTAATGAATCAAAAATAATTTCTCAACACACTGGAAAATATTATGTACATCCAGCATCAAGTGGATATGCATATGATACAGGTGTTGCAGGTTCAGGCACAAAATTATTAACTTCAAACGAAGTACTAAATGCAGTTTGTGCAATGTACGGACAAGATGTAACAAACATTGATGCCGTTGCATCAGCAAAAACTTCACTATTAGACAGATTCTTCCAAAGTTATCTTGCAAACAGTAGTTCAAAAGGTGTTAACTATGACACAGAATTGAATCTCACAGGAAATTCCGCAACAACGATTGAAGAACTTTCCAATAAACGAACAACTTGGATTTCAATGAATTCAGGATATTCGTTGCGGCTAGAATCGCACATAATACTAAACAATCAAGGCACCGGAGAACACAAAATCAGTTTCACCAGTGACAGTGAAAGACTTCGAAACACAATTGTCATAGGCTCAGCTAATAATTTTGACAACCTAGAAAATGGTACAGAAAATGCTACCAATTTGAAAAACGGAAGAATATACATCCGCTCTCTTGGACCAATTTATAATGATCAGATTTTAGTAGACCCAGAGACAATTAAGGAAATGAAAACAATCGAAATCATAGCTATTGTAATCACAATAATAATTGTTGTAACAATCATTATTGCGACACAAGGCTCAGGATTTAAAGAGGCAATTAGTTCTGCATCGGCAGTCTTAAAAGCCGGAATGAAATTAACAATCTCCATACTGAAAGGCATTTTAAAACTCATATTTGGATCTACATTAAACATTGTCTTAAAAGCTCTTGCCACGGTTGCAATTGTCTCAGTTGTAACTGGATTAACGAATACCGCAACGGGACTGCTACTTTCATATAAAACAACAAGTATCTTAGAACTTGGCTCACCAGATAAAGCAACATTCGGAAGAATGACAAAATTTGAAAGTTTTGTACGCTAAAAAAACTAATCCCCCTCCCCCCTTGGGGGGAGCCCCCAAAAGGGGGAACAAAACTAAAACAAAATAAAAGATAAACAATCAAAAATTAAAAAATCATATTCTAAATTAAACATCAATAATTTGTGGCTTTTTAAGGAAAAGCCAGCAAAAAAATCAGCCATAACTTCTATGGCTAAACAAACATAAGGTCATAAAGTTTAACTATTAATTTTATGACACAAATCAATAAAAAACTTTTACTTTTATCACTTCGGCGACAACAAACAACTATCATAAAACAACCCTTTAAAAATGAAAATCGCGAGTCATTTTTAACCGGTCTTAAAGGATACTAGTTTCTCGGCGACCAAATATCCACCAAGATAGGACACAGCGATTAAAGTGCAAATTTCGAGCCAATTTTAATTGTGGTGAATTAAAAGGCTCCAAAAATAAATGCATTTAAAAAACTTTTAGCTTCAAAGTTGATTGAAAAAATAGCAGATAAAAGCGAGGGAAAGTTTCGCTAAAAAGTTTTGTTTTAAAAACAACTTCCCTTTCCCATTCGCTTTTGCTATCTGCTAAAAAACAAAACACTAAATTTTTAAAATATTTGAAAAATTTAAAACTTTTCAAATAATGTTTTTGTGTATCAAAAATTTTTATGAAGTCATCAAATTAGTTGTGTAAAGTGTCAAAATATTTTATAATATAAAATAACTACAAGGGAAATAGAACAAATGGAAAAAATCAAAAGAAAACTTAGTCAAAGAATAATATCCATAATAAGTGCTCTGGGCTTAATTTGTCTTGGGTTAAGTTTCTTTGCGGGAAATAATAAACCACTAACAAGCAATTTAACCGAGGTCAACGCTGAGGCACAAAGTGCAACATCATACCTATCCGCCCCACAGATTATTGAATCTAACGAGGCAACCGGAATGTTATTTATTTACGACAGTTACACAAAAAGACTATCTTCCCTTAATTCAAATGATAATATGATAAAAAAGACATCATCATGGACAGCAGAAATTATTTCGCTTTGTCACACCGACACACACCTGCTTGCACTCACCAAAGAAACGGGAGTGAACGCAGTTTACATAATTGATGAAGAAACCTTAGCACGAACAAAACTCACATACAGCGCACAAAAGCAAATTTCCTGTCTAACCGCTTGCGGAAATGATGTATATATGTATTTATCCTCAGATGACCTAATCCGCTCGGCAACAATAGATAAAGCAAATGGAACGCTTACAGTCAACAACAATTTTATTGCAAGTAGCACCGATTTTGGCGGAGATGAAATTACCGGATTAATGCTATCTGGAAGCACGCTATACTACACAACAACGGTTAGTGGCACAGACAAAATTTACAAACTTACAGATGATGGGATTGGACACTACGAAAGGGTCGAAATTGCAGTTCCAGCCGAAACTGGATCATTTAGATATATTACCCCACACAAGCAAAGTAAAAACTACATACTAACAAGCACAAATCATTTGCTTACGCTAAGCGGAGACAGCGTTCAAAGCACCAGACTAAGCACTGCAAATGCAAATTCTAAATACACAAGCATAACATTCATAGGCACAACAAAGTATATTGCTGACATTTGTGCGCAAAGCATATGGAAACTTGAAAATGGAAGCTCCTCGTTCAGTGTCGTATTCAAAAACGAAACTCCAACTCCTGCAATAACGAACGCAAAAGAGCACAAGCACCTTGAAGTTATTAAAAGCACTGCTCTTTACGCCACCCCATTTGCGACTGAAAGTTTAAAAGATTTAGAGGCTGGCGACAGACTCACCGTAATTGCAAGAGATGACTCATCATATATGGACTACTATTACTGCATATACACAAATAAAAGCGAAAACATATATGGCTACATAAAAAAAGATGACTCATTTATAACTCTTGAAAAAACCGAAGTATATATTTCTTTAAAAATTATAGGCGACTCAAATAACATAGTATATACCCTACCAAGCGGGATTAAAGATGAAAGCAACCAGCAAGTCGCAGACCTTGCTTCAAGGTCAACAACCACCCAAATAATGGCTCAAAAAGCAACAAACTCAGCCGGTGATGATTTTTACTTGATTGAACTTGAAAATGGAAAATACGGATATATAAGATATTCACAAGTTACAACGAACTTTGCAAGCAGTCAAGTTGAAAGGATAAAATGTAACGGAAAGACAAAACGAGAAACAATAATGTACATTTGCCCAAGTTCAACTGCTGAAAGCACCTACACAGAGTCAGAGATTGAAGATTTTAGTTCAACCATTACAATAAAGGCAAACACAAGAATATTCTTAAATGAAAAAGTAAAAGCCGGAAACAATTACACAAAGGTAACTTACCAAACAGAGACAGGCGAAACATATATCGGCTACATTAAGACAGCCGACCTAGATGCAGATGGATTAACCCCACTTCAACTTGCAGGAGTTATCTTAGTTGCTGTAAATATTCTAATTCTTTTAGTCATATTCATAGCCCGCAAAAAGGTAATAGATTCAAGAGAAAACTCAATACCAACTGCGAAATAACAGCAAAATTTGACAAAATCAAATTGTTATGATATAATATATAAAACCCAAGAAGAGGAGGTTTAAAAAATGACAAAAGATGATGAAATCTTAACAAACCTTACAATGGGAATGGCAGATTCATTTGAGGTCAAGTCAGAATCATCTGAAAAACAAGAGGAACCAACAAAGAAACAAAAGCACATTAAAGCAAAACAAGGTCGAATCTACACAGTTGAGCCATCAAAACTTGCAATGACACCAATGCCGGGTGCAAGACAAAGCCAATCAAATGCGGTATTCGAACAATAACGGTTTTAGTTGCAAACAAAAATTAAATATAGTTTAAACAAAAAGTTTGTTGAGCATACAAGCCTGCACTAATATGCACAATTTGTTTGTTAAGCAAAACAACACCAAATGGAATTTTTGTTTAAAAATGGATATAAAAAAATGATAGGGAGAATTTTCGCCCTATCATTTTTATTTTATTAATCCATAGTTATATAACTAAAAATTATTCTTGTTCTTCTTGGTAATCATCAACCTCATCTTTTATCAAATCATCAAAATTCATAAAGCCTGATGCAATTTCCCCTATGCAATTTTCAGGCACATCATACACCAAATGAACTGTTGATAAATAGTCCCCATTAAGTCTTAAAGAATATGAATAATGTCCCACTTCATAATCACCACTCACATCATCATGTCCAAAGTTTGATAAAGACGAGTAAGACAATTTTCGAGCAGCAGAACAGCGATTAGCTTTCCCAGCAAGATAACCAAAGAATTCTTTTCTAATTATATTTAAAGCCTCATCATATCCGTTTTGGTCAATTAACTTATAAGTATTTTTAAAAGTTTCTTCACTCATAAAACCGGCATCACTTCTTATCTCGCCATCAACAAGGCCTGTTAGATATGCATTACCCTCACCATCTCTTGAAACCAGTGCAAAATCATCACTTGTTGATACAAGTGTATGAACCCAGCCATTTGTATCCTCATCATCAATATCAAGAACAAGAGCCACATTTCTTCTTGATTTCTCGTAGTCAAGACCAGAAAGAACCAGACTATTTCTATACCTCACATACTCCGCCTTTTTGTCCATACCTTTAACATCACTATATGATTTGTATTCACCAAATTTTTCTTCCATCTCATCAAAGCAAGCTGAACCAATTTTCTCATTCAAGATAAAATTAAAATCCGTATCATCAAACGGAGCACCAATTCCATAATCAGCCACATCAAAATCTTCAATTTGTTCTGGAATCTTTAAATCTGATGGGAATACATAATTATCTTCTGTTTCCACTTCGGTAGTTGTTTCTGGTTTTCCAGCATCACCACCCTGACTCTGTGGGTCGCACGAAGCGAGCATACTAACAAGCATTACGCCAGCGAGAGCGACAGCGACCTTTTGCGGAATTTCCTTTCTATTTTTCACAGCGTAGTCAGCGACTGCCTTTTTAATGCCATTTTTAGCCTTTTCCAAAGCCTCTTGATTTCTTTTTTGCAATTGCACGAGAGCGACCTTTGCCTCGTTTAATTTTTCTTGAAGTCCCAAAGCGAAATTTCTAAGACTAGGCTCTTTCAAAGCCCCAACAATTTGTTCAACAGTTTTCATAAAGAACAACCCCCTTTATTAACATAATTTAATTATACAACACGCAAAAAGCATAAGTCAACAACAAGATTAAAAAGTATCTAGGCAAAATAAAAGCCCTGCAAGGCCAAACCAATGCAAGGCGATATATTCAAAGCCCAGTTCAACTTTTTATATCAAAGTCTACATAGAATCTTCCCTTTGAATACCAAAACTTTTATCAAATCTATCACGAACTTTATCGTTGTCGCAGTCGAGGCTAAACCCAAGCACCGAGAAAAGTTTATTTTCAAGTTCAGTCAAGAAATTTTTATCTGCCCTTGAAATAGCCTTGCCATCAGCGAGTCTTTTATAGTAGCCACCAAGAACGACCCCAACCGCCTCAACAGATGGGTTATTTTCGACCTTTTTTCTAAGTTCAACGATTCTGCTTTTGTCATCATTATTCCAAACATAGTCAAAGCCAGCAAGTTCATCAATGAACTCACCCGCCTCTTTTTTAGACATAACAGGTTTTAAAAGTTTTTCTGCTGATTTGACAGGCTGATGAACGGTCAGTTTGCCATCAACAGACTTCAAAAGAAAATATTTCTCCTTTGGAAACCCGGGAGCAATTTGTTTCTCCTCTTCCCCAATAATTTGGCAAACGCCAATATTTGATTTAACGACAAAGTCATTAACTTTAAACATAATCCACCTCACAAAAAATCTGACTTATAAATAGTGGCTGACAAAAAAGCAAAAAAGAAAACCACAGGCGAGAAAAGTCTCTTCGCCAAAAGGGTTCTTTTGTATTTGCAAAATAGAGCAAACCCAATAAAAAATCGAAAGGGAAATATCCCCAGTCTGCTATGATTTTCAAAACTATTTACAATATAATTATATCACAAAGGCAAAAAAATTAGAAATGAAATTTTTGTAAATTAAAAAAATTTTTTGACCGAAAAAGATTTAAAATAAAGGCGATAAACCATTTCACAAAAAGCAAAAAAAATGATATAATAATACCCAAAAAGAAGAAACAAAAAAGGAAACCAAAAAAAATGGACAGGATATATTATGTAATTGGAAGAATAGTTGAAAGAACGCAGAAAATGGAAGAAAACCTCGAACTTGTGGTAAAGTACAGCGAGATTTCAAGAGAACACGAAAGAAACCCACAGATGACAGCGAAAGATTTTCAAATCGCAGATGAATCAGCCGAGTATTTGCGTGCCAAGATGGAAACAATGACACTAGGACAGCGAATACACATAATAATTGAAACGAGGTGCTTTTCAAGAAGTGAGGTTGATGAATTAAAACACGCACTTGAAAAAAGGAATTATTTTGTGCACGACTACTTCAAACTGACCCCATTTGACAAACTAACAAAAGAGGAACTCGAAGATGAGTTCAACGCACTAAAAGACTTTTACGATTCAATCAACAAACTAAATAAAAAGATAGAGGTCTTTAAAAAGTCATACACAGCCGAATGCGATAAACTTTATGAAAGATTCAAAATAAGCAAATCATAAACAAAAAGAGGACAAGTCAAACAAAAAATGGCTCTGTCCTCTTCTTTTAATAAAACACCACTGTTAAAACTAAACCACACCCCTCAAATGGCACGCCCCTCAAATACTTTATCTTAAAGTTTTTTACCATAAGCACTATCCTTGATTTCTTTATCCTAAGTACTTTCCCTAAAGTTTTTATCCCAAAGCACTTTACTCAAAATCATATACTTTACTCAAAGTACGACCCTTAAGTTCTTTTTTGCATTACAAAAATCAACTTAGGCACATCAAAAAGCCTTAAGAAACTTGATTGCACACCAAAACAAATTTTGCAAGATTTAATTCTTGCTACAAATTTTCATCACAGGAAAAGATTTCATCTTTTGCCTTTTGTATGTCCTCATCACGGACAAAAACGACCATAGGCTTACCTTTCAGCGTATAGCCCTTGACCCCCATTCCCATATTACCGCCATAAGCCCCGTGAGTTGGCTCAATATTATTTTTTGCAATATGGTTAACAATTTCAAAATATTCCTGCTCTCTTTTTGCTTTTAAAATTCTAAGCCTATCCTGAATAAAATCTTTCAAATCCACTAAAAAACTTCGCCTCCCCAAAAAAAAGCCACAACAAGCCATTTATTAGCATTATATGAAAGACTAATAAATTTTAGACACAAGACTGTTGACACGCAAAGAAAAAGACTTACAATTTTTTAAAAGCAATTAAAAATCGCCAAACTCTTCCACCTTGCAACCATTTCCATCACAACCGGCGCAGACATTTTTGCCCGCATCATTCAAATGAGCCCTTGAATCAAGGTGCTTTTCTGCGGTCCTAAAATCGGCAAGAGCGAGATAAGATTCCTCTGTTTTTCTAACCCGAGTATTGTAATAATAGACACAAGAATGTAGACATTTAAAGAACTCTTCGCCTCTTATCCCAAGCAAGCAAACCGCCCCAAACGCATTTTTAATTTCATCTTTTAACTGAGTCAAAGCCTCATCTCTCAAATTCTCATCTGACTTTCTTGCATTTTTAAACCTCGCTACCGCCAAAGCAAGTTCAAACACAGATTTGTGTTTTTCCTCCATTATTGACATTTTATCTACCGAATCTCCAAAATTAGACATAAAAATATATTTCTCCAAACTTAATATTCTTTCTTATATCATAACATATATAACAAAAATACACAACAGAAAACATCTGTTGTGTATTATTTTTTAATCTAAAACATTTAAAAATTTGTATTTGCCACAGCTTTTTCACAATTAAATCTTTCAACCATCTTTTGGGTTGTTTCAAGAGCGGATTCATCTAGTTGAATAGAGTCAATCCTGCAAACCATTATACCCTCATTATCGCCACATCTAACACAAACAACAACCCTGCCATCACCCGAATCAACATTACTAACAGCAAGAAGAGCACCTTTTTCTCCATTTACGACAACCGGCTTTCCAATAAATTTTTTAAGCATAGAGACCTCTGTTTCAAGTTCAGTTTTCTTTACGCCCAAAAGTTTCCTATTCTCCCAAGAAATATCTTGATAAAGCGAATCAAAGTTTTTATTTAGGTAAAGCACATTACCAAATTCATCTGTAACCTTTTCAACGCAGAGTGCGTGCCTCCTGTCGAAATTCGGCGAGACCACCAAATAGTTAGGCCTCCTTGATTTTCCGACAACTCCGCAAGATTGCCCTTGGTAAAGCAAGAGCGTATCTTTATTCATAAAATTATTCTTCTCGCCATAGCCACCAGTAGTCATCAAAAGCCCCGAGGTTTTAAACCTATCCCCCATAAAGTTAGCACCCTCAATGATTACCATTTGTCTTTCTTTGCAAATATTTCGAAATAGCCCCAAATCACTAACTGAAAATTCCATAATAAAAGTCTCCCCCAATCCCTTTATTTTTGTTAAATTATATCACAAAATGTGTAGATGTCAATACTATCGCAAAAACTTACAAACTAAAACCCTTGATTTTTTATTAAAAATCACCAAGCCAAACAACCGTTTCTATTTACCAGACTCATTCGCCTCATTATAAAAGGCTATATGATGTGCATCTACATATGGGTTTGTAATCAAACCTCTATAACCCTTTTCTCTTGCATATTTTTTAAAGACTTTGAACGCAGACCTAATTTCTGGATACATTTTGTTATACACCTCAACGCCATAGGCATCTTCTGTTCTATCTTTAAGAGTACAAACAATCGCTCTTCTTTTTTTATCGCCAAAACTATAATCTTTCAAAGAGGCTTCAAGTTCAATCAACGCCTTTAGTTCTTCATCATTTTCATCAGAGGCCTCAAAGAAAAAGTGGTATTCATTTCCCACACATTGAACACTTTTTACAAGTCCAAAAGGCTCGTGGCAAACACTTTCAATTTGAAAGTCGGTAGGTTTTTTACCAAACCCAAATTTTTTAACTTTCCCATCAATACCCTTTCGAAAATCAACGACATATCTCGGCCCGCCTGTGCCGGAGGTTATATCTTCCACTTCACTATACCTGCACCACGAGTCCTCATCTAAGATAGGAAAACCTTTAGTTCCCCTACGCTCGAAGAAGATTTCTTTCTTTTGGAGAGCGTAGCAAAACTTTTTCTCATCAGCGAACTTTTGAAAGCCATTTTCCATAAAGGCGTTAGCAAGAGCAGAGACCTCGACCGCCCAAGGGTGGTTAAAATTTTCTCTTGTTAAGACAATATAAAAACCATCAACATTTCCTGCCATTTATAGCCCTCCCAAAATTCAAAACATCTTTTATTGTAAAGATTATAACACAAAAAGTACAAAATTTCAAGACCCTCACAAAATCCCCACTAAAATTTACAAACGCTCACGCTTTCCACTTTTAACTCCAAAAAACCGACAAGCCCCAAAAGGCTTGCCGATTTAAAAGCGACCAATAGATTAATGTATTTTTCGCAATAGTTTAAAAGCAACAAGCGAAAGCACCATTTGTCGCACTAAAAACTATTCTTCGCTCCCTATATGATTTTTTCTTGAAAATCTTTCTTTCATTTTGCAGATAACTTTATCAAGTACCTCTTCTGCATTAATCCCCTGCTCAGAGGCAAGCGACAGAAGTGCATATAAAACATCACCAAACTCCTCTTTAAACCCATCAGTAACTTTAAATTGTTTTTCGCCATAATTTGTACTTTTGAGTATTTCTTTTGAAAGTTCTCCAAGTTCGCTTTGGACATCAAGCAATCGTTCCTCAGCAGAGAGAGGAGATCTACCCTTGTTAAATTCCTTTACTATTTCTTGCATAGAAACCCTCCTAAATTTTATATATAGTATAGCACGAACCCACCAAACATCCAAACAAAAAAACCCGACCCAAAAAATTGGTTCGGATTTGTTTTGTTTGGTGCCGATGATCGGACTTGAACCGATACGAAGTTTCCCTCGAGGGATTTTAAGTCCCTTGCGTCTGCCTATTCCGCCACATCGGCATTTGGAGGCACCACCCAGATTCGAACTGGGGATGAAGGTTTTGCAGACCTCTGCCTTACCACTTGGCTATGGTGCCATAAATGTGTTACCCAAATAATTATTTCGATAACACTGAATAATATACCACAAAAGATAGTCATTTGTCAACAACTATTTAAAAGTTTAGAATTTATAATTAATTAAAACAAGAAGTGCAGTCCGTAACCAACCAAAACACTAGGAATTATAAGAACCGCCAAAACAAAAAGATTTTCTTTCACATTTTTATTTTCTTTAAAAAGAACAACAAGTCCAAGCCCAGCATTAACCGAAAGCCCGGTGAAGAGAGCCCCAAAAGAAAGCCCACCAAGAAGATAAAGCTGAGTTAAAACGACACTTGAAGCGCAGTTCGGAATAAGTCCAACAATCACCGCAAGCAAAGGTTGAAAGGCACTTGAATTATCAAGAAACTCAACCAAAGCATCTTCGCCTCCAACAAAATGAATAACCGCACCAAACACAATATTTATAACCAAAATGAATGCAAAAATTTTCAAACTATGTAATAGCGGGTGTTTCCAATCGAACTTTTCTTGTGCTATATCGTGATGGCAACAGCCGAAAGCAGAATGATGTTCTTCCTCATTTTCTGTATGCTCCTCGCTCATATGAGGCTCCCAAGCCTCCAAAGCCTCTTCGCTGGCATTATCGACCAGCGTTTCTATCTGCTCCTCACGAGTATTACCAACTTGCTTCTCTATCTGCTCCTCATCAGCCATATCTATTGAATATGATTTTTTAAACAACCTTGAATGTAAAAATATTGCAAGGTAACCAACTAAGATAGCGAACACAATTTTCAAGGCAATCAACAAAAGTAGATATGGAATTGCTGTAATATCTGCAAGCATAAGAGGAATAGCCTCATCACTAGTTGCAACAAAGACCGCAATCAGAGCGCCGATAGAAAGTTTCTTTTTCGAGAACAAATCAGTTGAAACGACTGAGAACCCACATTGAGGCACACAGCCAAAAAGAGCACCAAAAACAGGAGAGGCCTTACCGCTCAGCATTTTGCTTTTCTCCAACTGCGTAACACCTCGAAATTCGAGCACTTCAAGCAAGAAATAAACAGCAACCAAGACTGGTAGCATATATAAACTATCAATCAAAGCGTGCTCTAAAATGTGAAGCATATATTTTGGTCCTCCTTTTATAAATCTATATTTTAGGGTACTACAATTGCAAAAATAAGTCAAACAATTTTAAAGTTCCCTTTAAAGCATTTCGCTAGTTTCAGTATTTGCCTTTCTAGCTCTTTTATGTTCTTTTTCAAGTGCACTTACAAAATTTTCATTTTTTTCGAGTTTCAAAAGCGAAGTTTTAACAAGCGAAGAGATAAGTCTAGGGTCTTTTAGTTTAAGCAAAACCTTATCAAGGTCAACATAGCCAAAAGTTTTTGGATTTTTCTCGTATAAATAAGAGTCTATAAATAACACTTGCACAGCACCCTCTTCACTACGATTATGGAACAAAACCCCAAGTCTTTTAGGGTCAACACCTTTTTGCTTTGCAAATTTTACAACCATCAAATCGACAAACTTCCTTGCCTTTTCTTCTGTGATAGTTTTCTTTTTCAAAGTTCTTTTAATAAACCCATCAGCAGATTGCTCTGACCTTACCCCAATCATTGTATTCCACGCAATGTTTTTATCAACACAGTCAGGGTCTCGGACATCAGTAGTTCGGTAAACATTATCTTTTATAGCCTTATACAAAATATATGGCGAGCAAAGTGTATAGAGCAACACCCTATTATAATTCCCAAGAGTAAAATTAAAAAGTGCCACCGCCTGTTTTTTTCTAAGAAAAGCAATCTTTTTATTTATCTGCTCTTTTGTAAGTTCCTCTCTTGCAAGGTCAGAATCAAGCAATTTTATAAGTTGCCGTGAAGCATTTATATTTGCTTGCACCTCACAAAAATTGGCTGAGTAGTCAATATAATATTTAAACAACTCAAAAACATTTACATCACCTGTAAGAGCACTTAAATTCTCCGGCATAAACCTACCGCTTTCACGAATTCTATGTTGAGCAATATGTGTAAACTCGTGCAAAAGTGTATGCATAAATAAAAGCAGATTGTTTGTTTTTTGCATTGCTGGATAGATTTTAATAACACCGTAACTGCCACTTTTTTCAGCAAACCTATTTACCCTACCAAAAGACATAAGTGTATCAGCATTATTCGCATCACTTTCTGCGTAGTAATATTCAATAGATTTTGGTTTGAGCCCAAGGTTTAAACAGCACAGCATACGAACGGAAACCAAGATGGCTTCTTTATAGCCCTCGACTTCCGCTGGGTCAGTTAAATCTTCTTTATCTAAACACACAACCGCCTCTAAAAATTTCTCAGCCGACTCAATTTTATCACGAGAGAAAGTATTTTCAGTAGCCTCAAACGGTTTTCTTACCTTTTTATCCACAATAAGTTGTTTGCCCCCTAAGCCCTTTAAAAAAATCAAAAAA
>JAZNEY010000025.1:0-3547 GCA_045588795.1 Clostridia bacterium
TTTGTTTGCACGGAAGTATCTTTAACTTCCATAATATTAGTTTCTACCATTACTTTCATAATCTGGCTAGCTGTAACAATAGCTTCTAACTCTTTTATTTGTGCCAAAGGCAAACTACGGATACTCATTTTATCCTTAATAGGCATACCTGCAAAAGTCATATTTCTTACATACAAATAATCAATAGAAGCATGTACTCTTTGTAATAAAACATTATACATTTCTACCAACTTATCAAAGTACATAGAAATATTACTTAAAGCATTTTCCATTGATTTAATTTTTACAAGTTCCGCATCCATTCTTGCAATTTCATCATCGACCTTTTTCGATTCAACCTCAGCTTCATGCAGTGATTCTCGTGCTTCTTTGCGTGTCCAGAAGCCCAAAGTAAATATTGCTTTTAAATTATTTTTTATAGGTTCATTATCAAAATCTATTTTCATGATTTGACTTTGAGACCTCAACCCACTTGGTTTATATGCGGTATAATTCATAGCCTCTTTGGTAAATGTTTGAGAAATCTCCACCTCTTTAACAAGTTCTAATAACCTTACCAATTCCACCAAAAGGGTACCTTTAATAAGAACTTTATTAGCATTTATTGATTCAATATGCTTTTTGATACTATTAGAGTACTTATCAACCTCTTTTTTATAGTTACTACTAGCCTCATCATATTTTTTGCGTGAAGCTTCATATATGCGTTTCGCTTTATCAGCCATATCTTTACCAGTAAATTGATTATATTTATCTTTAATCCAATTCTTTGCTTGAACTGCTTTTTCTTTAACATAATTCACAGCTTTCTTTACTTTGTCGCCAACCCAAGAACAAAAACCAGAAAACCAACCCATAATAACATCTCCTATCGTTTGTTTATCAAATTATAGCCTTCTTCAAGCAAGTCATTAAATTCTTGAATCCACCTAATTAACTTTTTAATTTCTAATTCTTTAAATCCCCATTCTTTACCCAATGTCGTTAACCAATTTTCTTCATCCACATCTATTTTCCCATCAGCATCTAACACTCCACCAATCTCTACAATAATTGCACGCAATACATTTTTCTTGCTACCTTGAAATGCCATAACTACATCTTTATAAGATTTGTTTTGTAAAACATAATCTTGCAATCCTAACTCCACCTTATAGTTATGAAATGCAGTACGCTCACCCTCCACAACTTCGCCATCAACATTCATTGCAATATTAGCAAGTTCTAAAAACAATTTACCTTCGCGTTCATTCAAAAAACTTAAAAACATATCATTGCCTCCTAATTTAATCATTAAATTTTGTTACCATTAATATCAAAATTTGTAATTTGCTTCATCTTTATACCGTTTTGCATAACATTTTGAACTCGTTTTTTCACTTGACCATTTTCATAATATTCAAGTTCAATACTTGGTTTATTATTTTCGTCGTAAGTACAACTCCATTTAGGACGTTCTTTTTCATCATATTTTACTTCATAGGTAACTTTACCTTTAGTTAAAATTTGACTCAACACAAGTTTATCGTTCTTGTACGTATTATTTAATTTTGACCCAAGTTTTTCATCAACAATAGTTTCAGTACGATCAGGATTCTTTTTCTTTGCCGTATACTTATCTCCTATCTCAATTAACGGCTTTGAAACATCGTATTTAGGTTCTTGTTCTTCCTCCTCTTCAAACTCATCTGCCAGAATCTCTTCAATAATACTTAATTTTGCTATTTCATTTGCGATTGTATCTCTAGTAGCAATATTGATTTGTTTAATTTGTTCAAGAACAACGAAAAATGTATCATTTTGTTCTTTCTTCAATAATTCAAATTGATTATGCAAATCTATTCTGCTGTTGTTTATCAAAGCCTCTAACACATCAATCCTTTTATTCATATTATCGAAAGTAACATTTTCTTTTTTTACTAAACTATTAATGCCATTTGCTAATTCTTCTTTGGTTTTTACCATTGCTTCTTCAATTTGCTTACCAACAGCTTCAATTGCCTCTTGTTGTTTGTTTTCGAAACCTACAATGCTATTTGCGAGTTCAGCCTTGTTTTCTTTTGCCAATTTCTCAAGCAACAATAGCCCTGCAATAAACTCTTCTTTGTTCTTGCCAGCAACTTCTGCCTGTCTACCAAATCTTTCCATTATTGCTTCTTGATTTGTTTGTGCAAGATTACTTTCTGCTTCCAATTCTATGAGTATTGATTTTCTAACACCCATAATAACTTCTCCTGTTTTGCTGGCTTCCTCAATAACTCTATCAACGATATTCGAAGTAGCATCTTCTAACGCAACAGCTACACTTCCGAACCTTTGTTGTGTTTTATCATCATAAGAACTCAGCATATTAGAAACTTCATTTCTTGTTTCAAAAGCAACATCTTCAATCTGTTTATTTATTGCTTCTAATGTCCCTTGTTGTTTGTCTTCAAATCCTTTAATGTTACTTACCAGTTCTGCAGTATTTTCTTTAGACAAAATTTTTATGGCCAACAAGCTATTAATTACTTCTTCTCTATTCTTATTGGCAAGCTCACTCTGTTTATTAAAACTATGCATCACAGCCGTTTGATTTGATTCAACCAGAATATTTTGATTAACCATTCTTTCAACCAAATCTTGATGTTTCACATCCAAATCATTATGCATCAAATTTCTAAGTTCAGTAATTTTTTCATTTAAACTACCTTGTACTTCTTGCATATTAGATTCCAAACAATCCATTCTTTTTAAAAACTCTTGATTTGCATTACTTTTATCTTCCAAATAAATGCTTATAAGATATGTGATTAAGCCACCTAAATAAATAAATAATGTGCTTATAATTACGCAAGACAGAATCACACTATAAACAGGCTCCATCATAGATATAAATATTTTTTGATTAAGCACTTCCAGGCTTATCAAACCTGCAACAACAAAATGCCAATAGTTTGCACTATTTTCTACAATATTTTTCATAACAATTCCTCCAAAACTTTCTATTATTCTTTTACTCTACTATTTCTACCCAATCACCTTGAGTTCTCAACCACATGTCTACACCTTTTCCAAACACTTCCGCTTGAACAAGATATCCTCTTTCATCTTCCTTTAAAATTTTTGCAGTTGGCAAACGATCTAAAATCGCCTCAATAGATGGTCCATCAAAGTAGAATTTTATTTTCTGCAATTCTCCCCCTTGCATGAACTGAATGCGTTTACGAAACTCGCCTTCTTCAAACCGTTCAGCATACGGAACTCTAAAATGTTCATTGGTTGTTACAAGGTCAACTATTCTATCAATGCGATAGATGGTTGGATAAAGATTATTTTTCTCATCATCCTGTTGTTTTTCATCTTTATCTTTCACAATAAAAGCTGTTAGATAAAAATAAAATTCGGAGAACATTATTCCCACAGGCTTCAACTTGCGAACAACAAGTTTAGAACCATAGTTTCCTTTATAAGTTACATCTATAATTAGCTGTTCCTTAACTGCGTGTGCCAAATCCCACATTCTGTCTAAAACAACGGTCTTATGTTTAGGCTCCACGTAGTGTAA
>JAZNEY010000026.1:0-14159 GCA_045588795.1 Clostridia bacterium
ATCCTAATGAACTTTTCATAGAAACAAACCTCCTTTTCGTTATTAGTATTATTTTCTACACTTTTCGACAAATTATACATAAATACCAAAGATGTTTGGTTAATATTTTTCATAATTAATAAAGAAAGAGTATGTCTTTAATAAGTACTTGCGTATTCTGGTCATAATTATGATTATGTTTTGAAGAGTATTTTATATAATACCGACTATGTGTATATGTTTCGTATTCATTAACACAACTTTCTATTGTATTCTTTATTTTGATTATGTATTCTTCAGACATTTCAGCACCCTCTTCTGCCAATTTTTGTTTTATACTTTCCATTGTTCTAATGATTTCCTCTCTGACACTTTCATTACAACCTTTAATTGTTTCACTAATTCTTTGCTTTAAAATAGGTATATTTGTATCAATAGAGTTTAACTCTTTCACTAGTTCTCTACACTCAACTAACATGTCAATTAGTGTCGCAACTCTAATACATAATTTTTCATTTTTTAGCAGTTTAGATTCAAGATTATTTAGAACCATATTCAATTTTTCCAAAATCTTTGTATCAACATTTTCTCTATATTGGCTCATAATCCTATCTCTCCCCTTTTATGGAATTTAGGTATCCTTCTTTTGTTGAAATATGTCTATAAATAATATCTCTGTATTCGTTACACTCTTCGCTTGTAAGTGTCCTTTCTAAACTTCTCAAAACAATTCTAACCAATATATTTTTTTCATTATGTTCAATTCCAAGTCTTTCCCTAGCTTTCTCTGGTAGCTCTTCATAAGATGTCTCTGAAATTATTTTCACTTCTTCAATAAGCTTTTCATCAACCGAAGAGTCTCTTATCATATCCCCAAGAAGTTCAACATCCAAATCTTTATCAACCACAACTGAGACATCCCTAACGACTGGTGGCATGCTTGAGACCTCATTGTATTGCGCCAAGTCAAGCATCTGACTTTGTACCTTTACATTTTCAGAACGCAATAAACGAATGTCTTTAATATTTTTTCTAACCATTAAAATTCTTTCTAGTCCAAGACCTAATGCAAGGCCATATTTACCTTCGCAACCATTTTCTGCGAGTATCTTAGGGTTTGTAAGTCCACATTCAAGTATTTCAACAGGTTTCCCATTCCAAATAACATCAATTTCTCTTCCATTTAGAGTATATGGGTGAACTTTTGGAATTACCTCATACTCTGCATTTTTATTTCCTGTTACCACCCCAACAATTATGTTAATCATTGCCTGCATATCTTCTTCTGTAACAGGAGTCTCGCTTGTATACCATAAATCCAATTGATGATGTACACCAGAATGTATTCTGTCTATTTGGTCTCTTCTATATACTAGTCCTACACAAGCAAGTAATCTGCTTGGTTTAATTTCATTTTTTATTGATTGTAAGCCTCTTGGAACCATTGTTGACGCCATTGTTCTTAAAACATGGTTATCATCAACATACCTTGTATATACCTCACTCCTTAATACACTATCTTTGTCAATTCCCAATTTGTCATAATTGTCTTCGACTGACACAATTGGACTCTCCCTATAAATTGTTACTGGACATTTCCAATAATTTGCTAACGCATCAAGCACTTCATCCATAAGTATTTGCATTGCGTGTGGCCCATGATTTTTATCCGATAAATCTCTTATATTTAAGTCTTTGTCTAATTGTTCTTTTGTTAAATGTTTCATATTTTTATTCTTCTTTGATTTTTAATAAATTTTTAATTTAATAAATTAAGCACACTAATTGTGCTTTAAAATAAACTTATTTCCCCGCAGGGAAAAAACCAAAGGCAAAAGCAGGCACAATTACTTGTAAAACTGCTTTATATGAAATTGTAAGGTTTTGTTGTTTCATAATTGTTCCTCCTTTCTTTTTCTGATAACGCATTGAGCTGGATTTGAACCAACACAAAAAAGATAAATATCTTTTTCTCTGCCATATTGAGTTATCAATGCAAATAAAAAGTCCTATTGGATTTCTCCAATAGGACGAATTTCTCCGTGTTACCACCTATTTTTATTTTAGTCGTATAGACTAAAACCTCATTTACCCTTTTACGGTTTGGTCCGACTTTCCTTAACAACTAAACACTTTTATCCATCAATATAGTAATTTTAGTCTTTACCGAAAAGCAACTCCAATACTGAAATTCAATAATTATATGAACATAGGCGGCTCTCAACCGGTGGCACACCCTCCCTTATATGAATATAATTATCTACTGTGTATCTTCAAAGTTTTTATTTAACAAATAAATTATATCAACAAAACAGACTTTTGTCAACATCTACATATTTCACCACATAGCATTTACAAAAAGTAGATTTCCATAATATTACTTTTCTTCATCGTCAAATTTAAAGTTTAATTGAGAAATCGCATTTGTCAATTGTTCTGTAATGCTGTCAATTTCATCTATTACTTCTTCATCAACAACTTCTTTTGGTTCAGGCTTAATTAAGTATGGGTTTTCTTTTGAAGTAGCCTTTGCTTTTGGCTCCTTTTCCGTTTTCTCTTTCTTTTGAGGAGCTTTTTTCTTTTTCTCTTCCTCAACAACCCTTACCTCAATTTTTGTTGGAATAACAATATTTGACTTATCTGCTTTCTTTGATTTCTTCTTGCCTCCAACTGGAACAATCAACAACTCGGAATCTTGTTCTTGTTCGATTTTCTTTTGAGGCTTTACTTCTTCAAGTTTTACTTCACTGATTAATGCATCTAATTTCTTTTCGTTCTTATTTATTGCGGTTTCTTTCTTAACTTCTTTTTTCTCAACAACTTTTTGTTCAACTTTTTTCTCAGATTGAGTTTTTACTTCTTTTTTTGCTGGTTGAGCTTTTATCTCTTTAACCACTTCTTTAACTACTGGGGATTGTACTGGTTTCTTTTCTTCTACTTTTTTAACCTTAGCAGTCTTTCCCTGTGCTGGCAATGTTTCAACTTCTTCCCTTTCTTGTTGTTGCATAATGCTTTCAATTTGGCTTACACGAGATTTTACTTCACCATATCTTGTAACATTTTTTGATGGCGCAGTTATTTTCATTTTTTGATTTGGTCTTTCAATTATTGTGCCCAAATTCTTTCTTTTCATATAAGTTAAAACTGCCTTTTTAAAGCTGTCAAGTGCAAACACAACTTCACCATATTCTTGTTTATTGAGTTGCTTTATCTCATTTATAATGTCTTTTTCGCTAATATTTAAAATCTCGTTTAGTGCTTTGCCTTTTGAAAGTGCACACATTGTTGTAAGTGAAGCGTAAAGAGCAATTGAACCCATTGCTTGAAATGAACAATCTTTTAAAAGCCCATCTCTAACAACTAAATAAGTTTTTACAACTTCGCCACTTTCTGCATTGTCATTCTTCACAATTACATCAGCACCACTGATTGCACCAGAATAGGAAGAATTGTAAAATATTTCAATTAAATTGTTTGAATATTTTTGCATACTACTTTACCTCCTTTTTGATTTTTACAGGAGATAATTGTCTTAAATTTGCAACAACTTTTGCAAGTTCTTTGATTGTGTAGTCAATTTCTTCCATTGTTGTTAAATAACTGAATGAAAATCTTACAGTTGATTTTACTCTTGATGGGTTAAATGCTTTTATAACGTGAGAGCCAGTTGTTGAGCCAGATGAACAAGCAGAGCCAACTGAAACAGCAACTCCTGCAAGGTCTAGAAGCATCAAAACAGCCTCTCCATCAATATTTTTGAAATCAACACTTACAATATTGTTCACACTCTTTGCAAGTGAGCCATTTATTTGAACATTTTGTATCTTTGCAACTAATTCATTTACAAAATATTTCTTTAATTTTAGTAGAATTTTAGACTTTTCATCAAAGCCTGCAACCATTAATTCACAAGCCTTTGCAAAACCAACAATTCCCGGAACGTTTGTTGTTCCTGCTCTCATACTTCTTTCTTGCTCGCCACCATACATAAGTCTTTCAATTTTTGTGCCATTCTTTATGTAAAGAGCACCAACACCCTTTGGTCCATAAATTTTATGTGCAGAAATACTTAATGCATCTATACCCATATCCTGGACATCAATTTTGATTGATGAAAGTGCCTGCACTGCATCTGTATGAAATAAAATATTGTATGACTTTGCAAGTTGTGCAATTGCTTTTATTGGCTGAATAGTTCCAAGTTCGTTGTTTACTGTCATTACAGAAATTAAGATTGTTTTTGAACTTATTAGTTTCACAATCTCTTTATAATTTACAAGACCCTCTCTGGTTATTGGTGCATAAGAAATCTCAAAGCCCTCTTCTTCAAGTCTTTTTGCACTTTCAATAATTGATGGGTGTTCAAAAGCAGAAATAATGATATGATTACCCTTATCTCTGTTTGCTCTTGCTATTCCAAACAATGCCCAGTTGTTTGCCTCTGTTCCGCCAGAGGTAAAATAAATCTCATTTGATTTAGCATTGATAGTTTTAGCAACCGTTGCTCTTGCCTTTTCTAAAACTTCTGATGCGTTTCTTCCAAAAGAATGCAAACTGCTACTATTGCCGTTTACATCTTGAAAGCATCTCAACATTTCCTTATAAACATCTGTGCTTAAAGGTGTTGTTGCAGCATAATCTAAATAAACTCTATCCATTCTCTACCAGTCCCCCACTATTTTAATTATGCATATTTTACCACTAATTGTGATAATTGTCAATAATTGGCTGTTATTTTAGTAGTTTAAGATTTATTTATATTCAAAATTTTACCAATAATAATTAAAAAATCTGCAACAATTGTTTTGTTGCAGATCTATATTTTACATTTATTCATCTTCTCCAGATTCGATAGGCTGTTTGATTATTTTTGCAGGTTTCATTATTCCTTTCAAATCTCTTTTAAGCCCACTATTAATTGCACTCCTTATTGTATTGCAGTGCTTAGTTATATAGTCCTGTATACATTGTTCTTGCTTTGCGATATAAGCCTCTTGATATGTGCGTCCATTTTCGTCTAACACACCTTTATTTTTTTGCGCCACAAAATTAAACATTACTTGACCAGCATCTTTAATATACGAGCCGATTAAAAATTCTTTGTCATAAAATTCTCCATTATAATAAAAACAATCATCTTCATATAAATTATATTTCTTTCGAAGATCAAAAGAATCAAGATGTAATGGTGTAATTAATTCTATTTCGGGGAAATTTCCAATAACAGCAAAATCAGTAAACTTTCCATCAACTTTATGTAAAAGACCAAATTGACCAATATGCCTTGTTTCTTTACACATAACGCTTCTGATTTTCTCATCGTCACAAACACAAGGAACACTTATACACATATCATATGTAAAATATGTACCATATCTTTCATTGTAGCACTTTGCAAAATTTACAGTTTTAAGAGAGTCTCCAACAAAAGCAGATCCCACGCCATGCTTTATTTGCTTTCTTTGAAATGAGCAGTGAACCACTTTTGCAAATTCTTCAACCGTTATATCCTTTAACCAATCCATTAATATCCCCCTTCAATTTTATAATTTGATATTAACACACCGATATTTTAATGTCAATATACAACTTTATTAATAACAAAATAAAAAGATGCCGGCAATTTTGCTGGCATCTTTGTTTTTTATAGCACATATTTTTTCAAATTAAATGACTTTAATTCTTTTGATAAATGCTTTGTTATGTATTCTTTGTCTATTTTGACATCTATCATTGGGTGATTTCCATCTGCATTAAATGAAATATCTTCAAGCAATAATTCAAGCACATTATGCAATCTTCTAGCCCCTATGTTTTCACTTGTTTCATTTTCGTACTCTGCAATTCTTGCAATCTCATCAATTGCATCATCTGTGAAATCAATATTGATATTATCAACTGCAAGCAATGCTTTGTATTGTTTCAAAAGTGAATTCTCTGTATTTTTCAAAATGCTTGCAAAATCTTCTTTTGTTAGGTTATTCAATTCAACTAGAACTGGAAATCTTCCTTGAAGTTCTGGAATTAAATCTTCAACTTTTGAAATATGAAATGCACCTGCTGCGATAAATAAAATATAATCAGTTTTGATTGGTCCATATTTAGTTGAAATTGTACAACCCTCAACTATTGGAAGAATATCTCTTTGCACACCTTCTCTTGACACATCTGGCCCGTGAGAACTTCCTTTTCCTGTAATTTTATCAATCTCATCAATAAAGATTATTCCAGATTGCTCTGCTCTGAAAAGAGCCTCTGATTGAACAGAATCAATATCAATAAGTTTATCACTTTCCTCTTGAATAAAGATTTCAATAGCTTCTTTTACAGTCTTTCTTGCTTTTTTCTTTCGCTTGTTGCCCATCATACCATCAAGCATTTCACTTATATTAAGTTCCATTCCAACCCCTGCCATCACATTTAATTGCTTTGGCTGGTCAACAACATCAATCTCAATAATTTCGTTATCAAAATCTCCATTTTTAATGCCATCAAGTAATTGTTCTTTGCTGAGTTCTAGTCCATTTTTATCAAGAGTCTTTCTTGCGTGCAAAGTAGTTACTATTTTATCAAGAGCAACTTTTTCACTCTTTTCTCTAACACCTTTATATCTTTCTTTCTTCACCATAATAAGACTTGCTTCTACCAAATCCCGCACCATACTCTCAACATCTCTGCCAACATACCCTACTTCTGTAAACTTTGTTGCTTCAACTTTTACAAATGGTGCTTTCACAAGTCTGCTTAATCTTCTTGCAATTTCAGTTTTACCAACACCAGTTGGACCTTTCATTATTATGTTCTTTGGAGTTATTTCTTCTCTTAACTCCGCAGATAGTTTACTTCTTCTATATCTGTTGCGAAGTGCAATTGATACAGCCTTTTTTGCTTCATCTTGTCCAATTATATACTTATCTAATTCTGTAACAATTTCTCTTGAAGTTAGTTCCATAAAACTACACCTCCTCAACTGTAATGTGGTTATTTGTAAATACACACATTGTTCCCGCAATCTCTATCGCTTTAACTGCAATTTCTTTTGCCGATAAATCTGTATTTTGTAAAAGTGCAAGAGCTGCCGCCTTTGCGTATGGTCCACCTGAGCCAATCTCAATCACATTATTTTCTGGCTCAAAGACATCACCTACACCTGTGAGCCAAAACATATCTTCATTATTTGCAACTATCATATGTGCATTAAGTTCTTTTAGTCCCTTATCACTTCTCCAAAGTTGAGCAAGTTCAACAGATGCACGCATTAAATTTCCACTGTGTTTTTTTAGCATCTTTTCAAACTTTTCTGCAAGGTTGAAAGCATCTGCTGTTGCACCTGCAAAACCTATTACAACCTTATCATCATATATTCTTCTAACCTTTACAGCGTTAGATTTTGCAATATATTTTTCGCCAAGCGTAACTTGTCCATCACCCGCTACTGCAATCTTACCATTTTTTCTTACTGCAATAATTGTTGTTCCTTTAATATCCATTACAAATCCTCCTTAATCCTGTCTATTTCTGCCATAGCCCTTTCGTATATCGCAAGTCGTTTATCTTTTTTATCCTTAAACTTTCCATCTATCGCCTCAATTATTCCATAATTAGAATTCATAGGTTGAAAGTTTTCGCTGTTTGCTGGGTTGGATATATATGAAGCAAGAGCCCCTAGCATTGTTTTGTTATTTAGTTCTAGTCTTTTACCATTATATCTCATAACTATTGAAATTGCAACCATAAGTCCACTCGCAGTACTTTCTACATATCCCTCAACTCCACTAATTTGACCGGCAAAATAGATGTTAGGGTTTGTTTTGAAACAGAAATTATTGTCTAAATGTTTTGGTGAATTAATGAAAGTATTTTTATGCATAACACCATATTTTAAAAACTCTGCATTTTTTAATGCTGGTATCAGAGAAAACACTCTTTTCTGTTCGCCAAATTTTAAATTTGTTTGAAAGCCCACCAAATTGTAACTTTCTTCATCAATATTCTCTTTTCGAAGCTGTACAACCGCATAAGGTTTAATGCCAAGCGGGTTAATATTTAAACCAACTGGTTTTAGTGGTCCATATCGAAGCGCATCTTCACCTCTCTTTGCCATAACCTCAACAGGCATACAACCCTCAAACACATCACTTGTCTCAAAATCTTTTAGAGGAACGGTTTCTGCGTTTATTAACTCTTTGTAAAACTCAAGATATTCCTCTTTTGTCATAACTGCATTTAGGTAGTCGCCCTCTCCAATTGTTCCATATCTATCTTGTTTAAAACATTTATTATAATCTAAACTTGATGCAAGAACTATTGGAGCAGAGGCATCAAAAAAATACAAGCCATCGTCACCAAGCATATCTCTTATGTTATTTAATAACTTTTGAGAAGTCAATGGACCAGTCGCAATAACACATATATCATCTTTTAATTCACTTATATCAACAACTTCTTTTTCAATAACATTGATGTTTCTATGGTTTCTGATAATTGAATCAACTTTTTCGCTAAATAACTCCCTATCAACAGCAAGTGCCCCGCCGGCTGGAACCCTGCACTCTCTTGCAATTTTTAAAATAAGAGAGCCAAACTTATCCATCTCCGCCTTTAAAAGCCCCGAAGATGTTAATATATCTTCATTCTTTAATGAGTTTGAACAAACAATTTCTGCAAGCGTAGATTTTTTGTGTGCAGGAGAAAAGCATAAAGGTTTCATTTCATACAAATCAACCTTTATGCCATTCTCTGCTAAAAAATATGCACATTCTGAACCCGCCAGTCCACCACCAATAATATTTACTTTCACTAGTCATTCACCTTATTGTTTTCTATTTCGTGATGGTCATCTTCACGATTTACTTCAAACTTGTCCTCATAATCACATTTTGTACATTTAATATTTCTTATGCCTTGAATAAATTTCTCCACCATCATAGAGTTACATTTTGGACACTTCTCTTTACTTGGTAAATCCCAGCTTGCAAAGTCACAAGTTGGATAATTTTTACAACCATAGAAAACTTTTCCCCTATGTGATTGTTTCTTTAAAATATCTCCACCACACTTTGGGCAAGTTCCAACCACATCTGTAACCGGTTTTGTATTTTTACAATCTGGATAATTAGGGCAAGCAAGAAACTTTCCAAATCTTCCAACCTTGTAGACCATCTTCGAGCCACACTTGTCGCAAACGACATCACTTTCTTCCACAGTTGTTTCTACTCTGTACTTATCTTGCATAGCGACTCTTAGTTCACTACTAAAATTCGTATAGAAATCTTTAATGACATTTTGCCAAACTTGACCACCCTCTTCGATTGTATCGAGCCTATCCTCCATATCTGCTGTAAAGCCAACATCCATAATGTCGTTAAAACTTCTCATTAATAGGTCAACAACATTTCTTCCAAGTTCTGTTGAAACAAGTGCTTTACCCTCCTTAATCAAGTAAGTTCTTGATAAGAGTGTATTCACTGTTGGCGAGTATGTCGCTGGTCTCCCTATACCCTTGTCCTCCATAGCCTTTACGAGACTTGACTCTGTATATCTTGCAGGAGGCTTTGTAAATTTTTGTTCTGGCTTAAATTCCTTGCAATCAAGTTTTTCGCCAACTTCCAAATTTGGAATTTTTGATACTGGCTCTTCTCCATCTTCTTGTGTATTGTTATATAGCACTGAATATCCATCAAATAGTAGTGTCTTTCCAACAGCCTTAAATGTATGCTTTGTGTCTAATGCCTCTATTTCAACATTGACAGTATTAAATTTTGCCTCTGCCATTTGACTTGCCAAAAATCTGTCATAAATTAATTTATAAAGTTTGTATTGGTCAAGGTCAATTAATCCCTTTAAATCTTCTGGTTTTCTCTCAAGCGTAATTGGTCTTATCGCTTCGTGGGCGTCTTGTATGTTTTTCTTTCCTTTATAAACATTCGGAATCTCTGGACAATACTTTTCACCATAGTTGTTTTTAATATATTCTAAAGCCATATCTTGAGCCTCTTTCGAAACCCTGACAGAGTCTGTTCTTATGTAGGTAATTAAAGCAATTTTCCCCTCTCCTGGAATTGACACACCCTCATACAATGATTGAGCAATACTTGATGTAGTTTTCAAAGTAAAACCAAGTTTGCTTTGAGCATCTTGTTGCATTGTACTTGTTGTAAATGGCGCAGATGGGTGCGACTTACTCTCTGCTCTTTTGATGTTTGAGACAACAAAAGACTTATCCTTTAACTCTGCAAGGATACCATCCATCTCTTCCTTGTCTTTTATCTTTTCATTCTTCTTTAACGCAAGGCTTGCCTTAAACGCCTCTACCGAGCCATCAGTTTTGTCAAACATTGCAGAAAGGGTCCAATATTCTTCTGGTTTAAAATTTTCAATTTCCCTATCTCGGTCAACAACAAGTCTAAGCGTAACAGATTGAACTCTGCCTGCACTTAAACTTTGCCCATTATGAATTTTATTTGAAACAAGAGGCGACAACTTGTATCCTACAAGTCTGTCAAGAACTCTTCTTGCCTGCTGTGCATCAACAAGATTAATATTTATAGGTCTTGGAATTGTTAATGCTTTTTGTACTGCATTTTTTGAAATCTCATTAAACTCAATTCTAACACTTGAATTTGGATCAATATTTAACACATTAGTTAAATGCCACGCAATCGCCTCACCCTCTCGGTCAGGGTCGGTTGCGATATAAACACATTCGCTTTTCTTTGCTTCTGATGTTAATTGTTGAATGAGTTTTTTCTTCTCTTCCATAATTTGATAATCTGGCTCAAAACCTTTATCAATATTTACACCTAAGCTTCGCACAGGAAGGTCCCTGACGTGCCCTTTGGTTGCAATAACTTTAAAATCTTTTCCTAAATATTTTGATACAGTCTCTTGCTTACCGGAACTTTCTATTAAAACTAATTTCATTACACTTACCTACTCTTATAATCCGTAATAGTTTCCCACTTTGTTTTTTATTATTCCAAAAATTTCCATTTCAGTGAGAAGCGAATTCAACTCATTTGGAGTGAGTTTTGTCTTGTCTAGAATGTCATCAAACTTCAAGTCTCCATCTAGCAACAAATCATACACTAACTGTTGCTCGTTTGTCAACTCTAAATTTTCATTTTTGCTATTATCAATTTTTTCAATATGTAATGCATCTAGAATATCTTGCGGTGATATTACCACACAATCTGGACATTCACGAATTAGTTGATTACTACCAAAACTTGCACTGCTAGTTATATTTGCAGGAACGACAAAAATATCTCTGCCTTGTTCAAGAGCATTCCTTGCTGTTATCAGTGAGCCACTATTTTCGCCTGCTTCAATAATTAAAACCCCTCGCGATAGCCCACTTATAATTCTGTTTCTTTCTGGAAAATGAAATTTGGCAGGTTTTTCATCTGGTAAATATTCGCTTATAATAAGTCCGCCATTCTCAATTATCTTATTTGCAAGAGGAATATTTGCTGATGGATAAATTTTATCAACTCCACCGCCTAAAACTGCGATAGTTTTTCCACCAACTTCAACAGCACCTCTTCCAGCCTCTGCATCAATTCCATACGCAAGCCCACTTACGACAACAACACCCGACTTTGTCAATTCTTTTGAAAACATAGAAGTTACATCTCTGCCATAATTTGTTGGTTTTCTTGTACCAACAATTGCAACAATGTTTTCATAATTCAAAAGAGAAATATCTCCCCTACAAAACAAGATTAAAGGATTATCATCAGTGTTTTCTAATCTTTCAGGATACTCTTCGCTGTAAATCGTTACAATTTTTATTCCTTTTTCTTCTAACTTGTTTATAAATAACTCAGTCTCATTGATGTCTATTGTTTGCATATCATTATATATTTTGTCGCCAAGTATTTCCCTTGCTATTTCTTGCCTTTCTTCCGGATTTAAATATGCATTACCAATAGACCCGAACGCCTCTTTAATTTGCAATATTTTTCTTCTTGTATACTTTCTTCTACACAACTCAATCAAGACTTGTTCATTTATTGATCTTAGACTTCCCATTTTCACCTACTTAAAGTTCGTATTTTTCAATAGTTCTGTAACTTATTGCTTCCATTATATGTTTTCTTTCAATATTTTCAGCACCATCTAAATCTGCAATAGTTCTTGCAACTTTCAATATCCTTGAATAGCCCCTTGCGGATAGTTTAAATTTATCAAACGCACTTTTTAAAACAAGTTCACTTGCCATGTCAATTTCACAATAAGTTTTAATTTGCGCAGATGACATCTTTGCGTTAGTATGATTTTTACAACCCTTAAATCTTTCTACTTGAATTTGCCTTGCCTTGTCAATTCTTGCCTTTACGTCACTACTTGATTCTTCTGCCGAATCTCTTCTTAGTTCACTATATTCTACTCTGTCAACATCTATCTTTAAATCAATTCGGTCTAGTAGCGGACCACTTAATTTCTTTAAATATCTATCAATCTCTGTTGGCGAACATTTACATTCCAAATCTCTCGAGCCATAGTTTCCACAAGGACAAGGATTCATACTTGCAACAAGCATAAAACTTGCAGGATATTGAACTGTTAAATTTGCTCGTGATACGGTAATTGAACCATCTTCCAAAGGTTGTCTTAATGTTTCAAGCAAGCCTTTTGAAAATTCTGGCATTTCATCTAAGAATAAAACACCATTATGTGCAAGGCTAATTTCACCCGGCTTTGCGTTCTTCCCTCCACCGGTCATTGCAACTGGTGATGCTGAATGATGTGGTGACCTAAATGGCCTTTTTGTAATCACACCCCTTTCTTTATCAAGTTCTCCTGCAATACTATGAATCTTTGTAATTTCAAGAGCCTCTTCAAATGTTAAATCTGGAAGTATTGATGGAACGCATTTTGCGAGCATTGTCTTTCCACAACCCGGAGCTCCAACAAGCATAATGTTATGACCACCGGCAACTGCTATTTCAAGTGCCCTTTTCGCTTTATATTGACCTAGCACTCTTGATAAATCTTCGCTATCATCATAATTTGATTTGTTCCATTCTACAAGAGACACAGGTTGATGTTCTAATTCTCCCGTTAAAAACGAAATTACACTTTTTAAATCTTCGAACGCATAAATTTCAAGGCCCTCAATATATGATGCCTCCGCACTGTTCCCACTTGGAATAATTATTTTGCTGTAACCCATTTCTTTTGCAGAAATTAACAAAGGCAACATTCCGTTTACTGCTCTGAGTTTACCATCAAGAGACAACTCCCCAATCATTGCATAATCAGAAGATTTACCTCCTATATACCCAGCAGATTCTAAAACACCAACAGCTATTGGCAGGTCAAATAACGACCCCTCTTTTTTAACATCTGCTGGAGCAAGGTTTATTACAATTTTCTTTTGAGGCATAAAAAATCCCGAGTTCGAAATCGCTGAACTCACTCTTTCAATAGACTCTTTTATAGTAGAATCTGGAAGCCCTACAACCGTTATTTGAGGCTTGCCTTTCATAATGTCTACCTCAACATCAATCTCTACACCCTTTAACCCAATCAAACTAAAACTACTTACTTTTGATAACATTGCCACACCACCATATTATTTATTATATTTTATTATAAAATAAATCAATAGATATGGCAACCATATTTTCAAATTGTTTTTTAGCATAAAAAAAGTGAAGTGTTTTCACACCTCACTTTTGTTGGTATATTATTACTTGCTTTCTTTCTTTGCAATGATTTTTTCTTCAACCTTTGCAGCTTTACCAGATCTTTCACGTAAGTAATAAAGTTTAGCTCTTCTAACTTTACCGTGTCTAACCACTTCAATATGGTCAATTCTGGTAGAGTGAATTGGGAATGTTCTTTCAACACCTACACCATAAGAAATCTTTCTTACAGTAAATGTTTCTCTGATTCCACCATTTTTACGAGCTATAACCGTACCTTCAAATCCTTGTAATCTTTCACGATTACCTTCCACAACCTTAACAAACACTTTTACTGTATCGCCAATGTTGAATGCTGGGATATCTGTACGCATACCTTCTTTCTCAATTACATCTATGATGTTGCTCATTGTTTTCTCTCCTTTAAAAGTAGTATGTCAAAAGTGTTCTTGCAGCTCAGTTCGCAGAGGACCACTAGTCTAACGCAACATATGATAGCACATAAATTAAATAATTTCAAGTCTTTTT
>JAZNEY010000027.1:0-11960 GCA_045588795.1 Clostridia bacterium
TAGTAAGATTGGAGTCTTGTAAAGAATGGATTGATAAACAGGGAAAAGAGCTTGCCGCACTTGAAGAAGAAAAAGGTTATCCAGTAAGAACTACTGGCTTTTGTGGAATTGTTACAGACACAAGAGAAGAAGCAATAGAATTTATTAAAAAACATTTTAATGAAATAGAAGATTATCACATAGCTGAAAAAAGTGTTAAAGCTATATTTAAAGATGGAAACGTGTGGTATTGGATGAATTGGGTCGAGCCGCATCGTGGAGTTAGATTTTTTAAAGTGGCAGTAAGTAAAAATATTTCAGAGAGTTTATTTGAACAAATTGTTTTGCCTTGTTGTGCTACCTATTGCCGCGCTATGGAGGTCATATGAAAAAAATAACTTTTTATTGTGATATATGTGGTTGTGATATAGAAGAAGGAAAAAGCACTAGATTAATTTTACGCAATGCTGATTTAGAAATTGTCTATCTTGATGTTTGCCCACATTGTATTAGAGAGATACAACAATTTATAGGAGATATGCAGATAAAGGCGGGCGTTGAGTTTGCCCCAGTAACAAAATTAATATGAATTACATTGAGAAATATATACTTGGAGAAATAGATTTTGATAGCGCGGTCAGTGGGTTGATGGAAGCTATAGAGGCGACTATTAAGAAGGAGATTATGGAAGCATGGTTAAATTAACATTAAGTTTATCGCAGTGGCTACTTAAAAATCATCCAGAGAAACTAATGCTAATAACATTTGGTCATTTAGAAGAATTTACTGATGAAATGGCTAAAGAATATCTAGAGTGGTGTCAAACAGATGAAGGAAAGCAGTATCTAAAAGGCGGCAACAAATATAAAGAGCCTGGAATTGATTTAAATGAATATGTTTAAATTGGTGATTATAACTTATTATCGTTTTTCAATTTGAAAAATGGATTTGGTGATTTTTTGTACCGGGGCCTTTCACTTTACCGCGTTAAAGTGTTAAATTTCCCGAAATACACCCCCCCGGTAGTTGTTGAGTAGTCGCCTAGCTGGGCTCGCTGGCTCAGGCGACCCGAACATCACTAGCCGCCCAACAGAACACAGATTGTTAAGAATTTAACAAGCTTGTTAAAACTTTAACAGGCCAAAGATTGTTAAGAAATTAACAGGATCGTTAAGCTTTTAACAGGCCGCAGATTGTTAAAAAATTAACGTTAATTAGTTAACAAGAAGATTCTCTTCTTTTGGTAAATTGGGGCGCACACTTTATCGAGGTAAAGTGATGCAGTATTAACGTAGTAGTGTATTAAAAAAGTGGTAGAGTTTTAATGTGTCAAAGTTTGTTAAAAAATTTTTTAAAAAAATATTGACATACTTGTACGAATGTGCTATAATAAAACTATCAAAAGAACAACTACTCATTCTAAGGAGGGTATTACAATGATTGAAAACTTTTTGCTTAATACTTATACTGTTTATGATGCTGATAATAATGTTGTAACATGGGGACAGTTTACAGATGTTCAAGAATACCTTGATGAAGATGGTCACTCTATTGAAGGATATTCTGTTGTTTGGGAGTATACTGGCAATGCATTATAAAAAAATGCTTGACAAAAGCACAAATCTATGATATAATAAAGAAAAGAAAAAAGAAAGGAAGTAAAAAACATGACTAAGACTAAGATTTACACCTACTTCATGAAGAATGGAGATATTCACAAGATTCAAGCTAAGAACTTCAAACAGGCTACAGATGGACTGCGGGAAGCTGTCTATCACGCGCCACAGATTGACGCTCATGGCGATACAATTCTGAATGACTTGGTTGACAACTGGACAGTGGAAGAGTGCTAATCCGCACTCTTCCCCACATGGGAGGGCAGGCACATGGAAAAAATACAGTTTACGCTTTACAGCACTACAGGCAAATACAAGCCTATGAGCACAGTGCTACAGGTTGAGAGCATCGCATGGGCTAACACGCACAAAGAAGAGCTTAAGGTCAGAGGAGTAACAAAGATTTGCGCAGAACGCAAGACAGACATTTGGGCATTACAGCGCAATGGTTATACAAAGATTAAGATGAGAGTGTATCAGAGGGAACAGGCTTGATACACTCTCTCTTGATTTTTTAAAAATTTTTTGGTATAATAATATTAAGAAAATTAAATAAGGAGGAGAAACAATGCTACACGTTAATTTGAACGAACAGGCGGCGTTGCAGTTAGTGCTACAGTTCATGAGCGTTAAAGAACTAATCACATCAGCCATGCACACGTTGTCAGAGTCAGATTCTCCAAAGGCAAAAGATAATGCTAATCTTTGTTTTACTGCCTTGGAAGCATTTCTCAAATAAGTTGAGGGGGTCGCCGTAAGCGACTCGTTTCTCCACTTCGCGCCTATGAGCCAAATTTTTTCGGCAAATAGGCGCTTTTTTATTTTCTACAGACCGCCGCTTGTTAAAAAATTAACGAAGGTTTTTTGTAAAAAACTATTGACAAACGTAACACATTGTGCTATAATTAAATCATCAAAAGAAAGGTGGTAGCAACCATGAGAGAGAGATTTAAAGAGTTTCTAATTGACACAGCAGTAGGTTTGGCAGGTGGACTGATGTTTGGCGGTTTTGTGGTTGGAGCAATTCTGGGTTGGTGGTAACTACCAACCCACCGCCCGCAAATAAAATTAAAAAAATGCTTGACAAATCAACAGCAACGTGCTATAATAAAGATACAAAAGGAAAGGCAAGGTAAATAAAATGAAATTCTACAATGTGTTCGTAACCACTTATCACAATGGAATAGAAATTGGAACTACAATGGGAAGAACTCTCACAGATAAAGAGGTAAATACAGAAAGCTACACTCTTACATGGGATAATCTTGATAAGATGTATAAGAAATTCGGTTTTGAGTGCAAGTTCAATATTTGGAAGTTTAAAAAAGGTCGCAGAGTTAGCTTCTTTACAAATGGCATCATTCCTCACAAACATGAAAGAGATGTGAAAGAATGGAAAAACAAAAATCTTGATATTGTTATAAAAGTAACTTACAAAGAGCGAAAAGCTTCTATTGATGAAATGTTAAAATGGCATGATGCGGAAAAAGCAATCGCTTACTTAAATGAAAAAGGATTGAAAATAAATGAAAAACAGGGTTGACAAAATGCCAACTTTGTGCTATAATTAAATCATCAAAGGAAAGGCGGTTCCCGAAATGACAAGAGAAGAAATGATGCAAGCAATAATTGAAAAGTTTGGTTTTGAAAATAGTATAACAATTACATTTTGTGCATTTGCAGAGAGTTCAGCTATTCATGATGAGCAAATTAAAAGAGCTTTTGAGGAGTTAATAAAATGAAAAAATATTTTGAGTTAGATAAAAAATACAGGTTTGAGGCGGGAGACCTGACCGCCTCAATCTACGTTCTCTGCACTGTACTGGGAATCATTGGATTGAACATCACTCCGCTATTTCTTTTTGGTTCAATCATCGGCACTGCGACCTGTTGGAAAGCCCGCAGAATTAATTTAATTATTTTAAATGTATCTTTATTAATTTTAAATCTTGTAAGTTTTATAAAAATGTTTTAAAAAGCTGTTGACAAAAAGATGTAAACGTGCTATAATAAAGATACAAAAAGAAAGGAAGAAATCAAAATGAAAAAAATGGCAAGAGAATTTATCTTAGTTATCGGCTTTGTTTTAATCATTGCATTAACAATTCTGCTCTGTGGCGCAGAGGCTGTAATGGACAAAAGTGCATGGAACAATGGACACTGCGCAATGTGCGACAATGGCGAATATCATTTCGCTAATGCAGAACACTTAAGAAGCGGTCAAACGCTATACTATTACAGTTGTGATAACTGTGAACATGTAATTAAATTACATCATCAGCCATAAAAAAATTTAAAAAAGTGTTGACAAAACGTCAAACCTGTGCTATAATAAAGGTACAAAAACAGAAAGGAAGTTAAACAAATGGAAAAAACATTAGAAGAGAAAATCATTGAGGTAGTAAAGAAATATCCTGGACTGAGAAAAACTCACATCGCTTGGCGAGCAGGCATCAGCAAGTGGGATATCATTGAGGTTTTATACAGAATGGTTGATTCGGGCAAGCTCAGAATTGAGCATCACAATGACTGGGGTAACATGGAACACTATGAAGAGTACTATCTAGCAGAGGGCTGAGAGAAATCTCAGCTTTTTTGTTTGCCGGCGCGCGGTGGGTCGGTGCGCGCCGCTTTGCCCGAATAATTGATGCTTGTGAAATTTTTAACGAGAAAAACTCAAAACTTGCAAAAAGTTTTGACTCCCGGAAGCTTTAGCGCGGTGAAGTGTTACCGTAGTAACGCGCTACCGCGCCAGCGCAGACGGGGCACCCCATTCCATTATAGCACATTTCCGCGTCGGTTGTCAATAGGCAAATTGCACAAAGTTTATCCCGCAATTTTGTGCAATTTAACAATAAAAAAAGATATAAAAAAATTAAAAAAATGCTTGACGTATCGTAAAAAGTATGCTATACTTAATACATCAAGAGAAAGAGAGGTTCACACAATGAACAAGCAGACTATGATTCGTAACTATCGCAGATTTTCAGCGGCTGAGGGATATATTCTTGGATTCATCTACAAACATATGGTATATTACATTCTTGTCGATGAGGTAATGCCTCGATACATGAGATTGGAAAGAACTTCTTCAAGAAATGGCAACATTCCAAAATTGCAGTTCCGCCTTAATAATAAACATATGGAAGAGCTTATCCGCAAGGGTGCTACTTGTTTAGGAGATGAATCAATCCTTACTGGCGAATATAACAAGGGTGTTGAGTTTGAAAGACTGGTTGATGAAATTTACGGCTTCCAGTTCAGAGGAAAAGAAAATGTTGGCTTTTGGGTAGAGGGTGACTTGCAGATTGACGGAAGAGAGATTCAGGTCAAACTGAACGGAGCCCAAATGGCACTCGAATCCACACTGAAGAATCTTCAGAAAAAGGCTCGGGCGATGAAATAAATCGCCCGTCCGCCAAAAAAGTGCTTGACAAACCAATAAAGATATGATACAATAGGTATATAGAAATGAAGGAGGTAGTTGTTTATGAAACAGGTTTATAAAGAGGTTTTAATGTTTAACTTAGGAGACGGATTCTTTGAAGTGGTAGAATGTCCTTTGCACTATGGAGAGTATCAGGAGCGTCAATTTTTCAAATCTCGCACAGTAACTTCATGGGAAGAAGCTTTAGAAATGGTTAAAATATTTAATGATAAAGAAATCATTAGAACTAAAAAATCCATTTTTGGCAAAACCTTAATTCAGATTTGGGATAACCACTGGTGTGAATGGACAACTATTTCTGAAAAGAAATTTAAAAGTATTTCTTTTAAATTTGAAGCAATTCAAAAAAACCATTGTTCTTTAGAATATTTAATAGAACATCTTTCTGCTAAAGAATTTATTGATTATCTAAAAGATATGGGAGATTTAAACCCCATTTCTACATGGGGAGATTTACTTTTAAAAGAAAATTTAAAAAAAATTATAATTAGGGGTTGACAAAACCCAACCCCTATGTTATAATAAATACAAGAGATGAGGAAAGGCAACCACGACAGCAGGTGGGTAGTCGCAAGGTGACTGTGTAAGGCCTAACCGCCAAAGACATCTCACCGCATGGTCGCTCTGTTATGCGGTATATAAATGTGAACCAAATCCCGCGGGTGTGAAAATTAAGGGACTAGGCAGAGTGAAACCCGAACTTTTCAAACAAGAGGAGAGATAAATATGGGAATGCGAACAACTGGAATTATTCGCCGAGTTGATGATCTTGGTAGGGTGGTTATCCCTAAGGAAATCCGAAGAACACTAAATATTAAAGAAAGTGAACCCCTTGAAATTTATGTAGACAGGGAAAAAAGTATGATTGCTTTTTGTAAGTATCAGCATTGTTTAACTAATGAGGTTAAAGAAGCGAAAGAGTCTGTAAATCTGCACTTTCCAAACCTTGACAGTCTTAACTCTATCAATGAATATTTTGATATGATTATAAAATTACTTGCAGGTGAGTAGAGAGGAGCAATCCTCTCTTTTTTATTTGGCGGCTCGCGATGGGCTGTGGCGAGCCGCCTTTCCTTTGTTTAGTGGTTTTGCATAATTTTTTGATTGATTTTTGTGCAATATTACCTATTGACTTTTTCCCAAAACTATGCTACAATGTATTTACAAAAGCAAAGGAGCTACCACTATGAAAATACCTCACATTCACTGCCCTGTCAATGGACATGACTGCCCCTATTACACTGATAAAGACCACCCTTGCAGATGCACTTTGTATGACCCTTACATGGACTGCGATGATTTCTATGCAATGTGGGGTGATGATGTAACAACAGAGGAATATACTGATGATGATTGGGAGGAAGAATAATGGATAATTTTAAGAGAGAAACTGTAGCTGGATATACCTTTTGGGATTTAAATTGTCGCGGGATTGTGCCTCACACGCGGTCAAGGAATCAGATTGAAAAAATGATAAAGCGAGCCGCCCGCAGAAAAAATAAGCAAATTTTGCAAAAAGAGCTTGACTTTCCGCTTGAAAGGGTGTATAATAATTAAAGAAACAGGAAAGGTGGACATTAAAATGGCTGAAAATATTATTACTCAACTGCTTGACTCTTTAAAGCTTTATCTTAGTTATATTGAAAAAGCTGAGACCTTAGAAAGTCAAAAAGCTTTTTTCAATCAGGCTTATGGTATGACAATGTTTGCTTATAACATCCTTCCAGAGTTTGATAGGTGGAAGGTAGAGGAAATGTGGGTACACTACAGAGAACTCATGGATGCGGTTATGTGGGGGTAAAACCCACGCCCGCACGGGCGAAAATTTTTTTAAAAAAGTGCTTGACAAACAGCGCAAAATGTGCTATACTTAATACAATGAAACAACAAAACAGAGGTGAACATCATGGGAAGAAAGAAAGAATTATTTTTGGTAATTGACACAGAAACTTGCAATTCATTGGAGCAACCACTTTGTTATGATATTGGATATGCAATCTGTGACAGAGAGGGAAAGATTTACAGAAAGCGCAGTTTTGTTGTTTCTGAAATTTTTTTAGAGCAGAAAGATGCAATGACTTCCGCATATTATGCAGATAAAATCCCCCAGTATTGGGAAGATATTAAAAGCGGAAAGCGCACAATGAAAAGCATTTGTAATATCCGCAAGCAGATAAAAGAAGATATTAAAACCTATTCAGTCCGCAAAGTGGGTGCCTACAATATGGCTTTTGATAAAAGAGCCTTAAACACCACAATTCGCTATTGTTCCAAGTCAATGGTCAGATGGTTTTTCCCCTTTGGAATTTCATTTTTCTGCATTTGGCACATGGCTTGCCAGTCAATCCTTAGTCAAGCAAGTTATATTAACTTTGCTGTAAAAAATGGCTTGATTTCAGAAAGTGATAACATTTTCACCAGTGCGGAAAGTTGCTATAAATTTCTAACTCAGAGCCTTGAATTTGTAGAAAGTCACACAGGTTTAGAAGATGTAGAAATTGAAATTGAAATTCTAAAAAAATGTTATTCAATGCACAAGAAACTTAATACAGAAATTAACCCTGCCTGTTGGAGAATACCACAGCGCAAGCGCAAAGAAATGAACTTGCGAAAAGTTTTTAGAAAAGGGGTTGACAAATAGTCGCCCCTATGATATAATAAAGAAAAAAGAAAGGAAGTAATAAAAATGGTAAATTCAGTAGAAATTAGAAAAATGATGAAGCTTTGTTCAGATGAAATTGATAATTTGAAAGATGGGCAGTATAAGAATGGTTCTTATTCTTCTCATTCTGGTAATGAAGCAAGAAGAACCCTTTCACTTCTTTATCTTTCCTTATCTTCTATGTATGAAGAGGTTAAAGAAGAAGAAATTCGCCAAAAAGTTCTTAAAGAATTAGGTTTTATAAAGGGGTGAAAAAATGACAGTAATCACTATTGTAGAAGACAATCATGGTTTAATTGGAATTGCCTCAGGGTATGAAGATGCTGTTGACTATCTTATTGAAAAAAAATGGTTAGATGGAGATGATGAATATTGCGATAGTAATGAAAATATCGCCCCCCTTAAATATTTACTGGGCGCAGATTGGGAGGAAAAAATCGCCAGTTGGAACATAAAAATTTTCAATGAGTTCTTTGAAGGGTGCTTTTATTTGCAAATGATGGAAGTGCATGAGAGAATGGGCTGTTAAAGCCCATTCTTTTTTGCCATGACAAAGATGCCCGGGCGGCGCACGCTCCTCATGCGCCGCCTTCTATTATACCACAGCCCCCGGCTTTTTGTCAAGCGAAATTTGCAAAAAAAATGCACAAAAATTTTTCCCAAAATTTGTGCATTTTTACTATTGCAAAAAATTTAAAAATTTGCTATAATAAATAATGTCAAGAGAAGAAAAAAGGTTAATAGTATTTTTTGCAAACCTGTAACCTTGCGCCCTCACAGGGCAACACCCAACCCAGTAATGGCAGTACGCAGTTAGGCAAAAGTTTTTGAAAAATTTTTCAAAAACCTCTTGACAAACCAAGCACAATGTGCTATAATACAAAGTGTCAAGACAAAGAGCAACAGTTTTCTGAAAAGAAAAAAGTTGAAAAAATTAAAAAAAGTGCTTGACAAACAAAACTGAATATGGTATAATAAAAGTGTCCAAAGGGACAGAGAAAAAAATCCAAATGGAAAAAGGAGAAATGAATTATGGCAAATGCAAGAAAGACTCAGAGAGAAATGTATGCAGAGATTAAGGCACTGGTTGAGAAGTCTGGTGTCGCAAATGTAACTGAACTGGTTGAGTTCATTGACAAAAAGGTTGACCAGTTGGAGAGAAAATCTGATTCCAAGAAGTTGACCCCCAAGCAGACCGCAAATGCGGAGATTAAGGAGAAGTTGGTTGAGTTCCTTGAGGAGCAGACTGAAAAGCTCACTTGCACTGAAATTTTCAATCAGACTGATATTGGCTTGACTTCCGCTACTCATGCAAGCGCACTGCTAAAGCAGTTGGTTGATACTGGCAGAGTAATGAAGTCCTATGACAAGAAAGTTGCAAAGTTCTTTGTAGCTAATGAGGGGGTAGAGGGCTGATAAAGCCCTTCCCCTATGGGGGTATTAAATGACTGAAAAAGAAAAAGAGATCCGCAAGCACATAGAAAAGTTAGGCTTGACAAGAGAACAAGCAGAACAGTTATGGATTGAGGATAATAGCGATATTGTCTTGCCTGAAGTCGCAGAAATGGAGAGAAAGGCAAAAGAAAGCGGGCGGCGATATGAGCAAAGCGACAAACCCCGCAAGGCAAGCACAAGAGAAAGAAAAGTTGATACAGAAAAAAAGGAAATAATAGAAATGATGGCGGCTGTATTGGGTCAAAGGTATCAGATAACTACTATTAAAACAGAAACAGAAATTTTGTTTTCAGATGGGGATATTCGCTATACATTAAAATTGACCAAGCACAGAAATAAAGATTGACAGGTTGCACAAAAAGCAACCTGTTTTTTTGTGCAAAATTACATCTTGACAAATCGCGGCAAAGGTGCTATAATGGCGGGCCGCGCACGTGCGCCGCGGCCCATTCTTTCCATTATACCATACCCTCGGTATTTTTGTCAAGGGAAATGTTGCACAAAGTTAAATAAATATTTTTCCCGCAATTTGTGCATTATTCCATCTTTACAAACTCTACAAAGTATGCTATACTTAATACATCAGAGGAAAGGAAGTGCATGACAATGGCAATCCGCATTAGTGAAGAAGAAAGAGAAAACATTATAAATGCTATTAAGGAAGTAATAGCAGAAAGGTATTCTATCCCCTCTCCTTATGGGTTTAAAAAGAAAATGCCTTATCCTTTTGATAGTGATGATGGTGCAACTAAATATTGCTTAATCTTTAAAAAATTCAACTTTGTTATTAAGTATGGAAATTCTCACTCCTATTTTAAAGATGCTTTTAAGGAAGTGGAAATTTATGAAAAAGCAAAGCAAAGAGGTTTAGAGCATTTGTTTCCTCAGACTGAATTATTGCTTAAAATCAATGATGCATTTTTCATCATCCAAGAAAAAATTCAATTTTCAGTAAATGATTTACCTACTGCAAAAATGTTAAAAAATAGATGTTCTATTCAAAAGACAGTATCAAAGTCAATTATAGAAGTTTTTGCTAAAGGTATGGAAATCAAAAATCTTCCTTGTAATCGCTACATTGATAGAGATTGGTTAGCAATGTGTATTTCCCTCTATGGTAAAAAAACTTGTAAAGAACTTTGCAAATTTGTACATGAGAATAGAATAAATGATTTACATGGTAGTAATATTGGCTATCTAAATAATAAGCCTGTAATTTTAGATTTTTGTGGCTGGGAAAATTATAAAAGTTATTGAAAGGGGAGTTAACTATGAGAGGTCCGCCAGTGTAATTTAATATTACAATCATCTAATACTAAATATTAAATTAAATGTTGTGTGAGTTTGTTTTGCAGAGTTGTTTTCCATAAAATTAAACTGCAAGGAATGGGAATTTTCTTTAGCTTAGTTCTTAACCCTCAGCGCCTTAAAAACTGATAAATAAAGTAACAGCATAGGAAAATTAAAAGGAAATAGTTAAAAATTGCGCGCAGACTTTTAATTTTCCTATTGACATTTTTAAAAAAATTTGCTATAATAAAATTACAAAAAAGAAAGGAAAGGAAAATGTGCTATGAATTATACTTTATCTACTGGAAAAACTGTGAGGATTCCGGATAGTGAGATTAACAAATTTATTGCTAATCATGGGATTTCAAAAGATGAAGCAATCCAAATGTGGCTTGAAGATGAGGGCTATTTAGAAAATGAAGAACAAGAAGCCCTGTGCCAAAAGGCAAAAGAAAATCGCATCACAGCGACCATTCATGAAGCAAGCGCAAAAGACCCAAGAAAGAAGACTCAGCGAGAGAGGGTTAAAAAAGAAGACCCCACAAAAGAGATGATAATTGCGGAAATTGCTAAGTTGCTACCTAACTTTGCAGAAAATGTAAAGGTTGAAAATGCGGGAAAGCTGATTACTTTTACCATTGGAGCAGACAATTTCAAGCTTGACCTCATCAGACAGAGAGCCAAAAAGTGATAACACTTTTTGGCTTTACTTTGTTAAAGCGCACGTGCGAGGCATTTTGCACAAAAACGCTACAGCAAATTTGTGCAACTTTTCCCGCAAATTCCGCTTGACTTTTCCGCAAAAATAGCTTATAATTAAGATACAGAAAAGGAAAGGAACTGATGAATATGATGAAGAAAAACTACTTAGTATTTGATATGGATGGCACTATCGCAGACCTCTACAAAGTTAATGGTTGGTTAAATGATTTAAGAAACTATGACGCACGCCCCTATGAAGTGGCAATGCCGCTTTATAACATGGTAGATTTGGCTCGCCTGTTGTGTGCTTTTAAAGCTAATGGTTGGGGTATCATTGTTACAAGTTGGAGTAGCAAAGAAAGCACTCCCCTTTATGACTGGGCTGTTGAAAAGGCTAAGACTGAATGGCTGAAAAAGTATAATTTCCCTGCTGATGAAATTTTTGTTGTGCCTTATGGAGTATCTAAAACCAGCGTGACTGCACACTTAGGTGGTTATCAGATTTTGATTGATGATAATGCAGAGGTAAGGGCAGAGTGGGGCAATGGTGATACCATTGACGCAAATAAGGACATCTTCACAGAGCTGTTAGAACTGTATTTTGAAATGGAGGATTAAAAAATGAACATCAAAAGAAAGAATAAAAAGAATGTTGTAGATTATCGGGATGTAATGATAGGTGAAGTTTTTGAGGTCTGCAATACAGTTTACTTAAAAATTGAACCTATTACAAGTAAAAGTGGAGCAGTATTTGATTGTATTGAATTAGAAACTGGGAAAATGCAAGAAAACTTTCTTAAGAGTATTG
>JAZNEY010000028.1:0-3155 GCA_045588795.1 Clostridia bacterium
TTTGGTTTAACTTTTTGGAAATAATTTTTTGAAAACCTATAAAATTCATTAGACATAGCGGGAAAAGTTTGATAAACTTAAAATCAACAATAAAAAGGAAAGAGGGAATATGAAAAGTTTATTTTTGAAATTAACTTATACAATCAATAGTGTGCTTGGTGCTAATTCTGGGAAAATAGACCCAAATTATAATTCATCAGTAAGTCCACTTTATGATTTTATTGATACTTGGGGACCTTTTTTAATAGGTATGGTTTCAGGTCTTTGTGTTATTTACACAGTTATTTTAATGGTCCAATATATAAAAGCGGAAGATACAAGTGCAAGAGATGCCCAAAAGAAAAAGGTCGTAAATGCAGTTATCAGTATGGCTGTTGTAATTGTTTTGATTGTACTTCTTTATGCACTTCGTGATACATTTGTTGAACTTATGAATGACACAAATTAATAAAATTTTCAAAAATAGTCAAAAATCGTTTGTAAGTTATATTTTGTTTGTGATAAACTAAACTTAGTTTTACAAAATAAAGGAGGAAGAAAGATGAAGTTTCTATCTAGATTGCTAGGTGATGGTACAACAGACATCTCTGCGTTCAACTCTGAACAAATTAACCAAATTTCTCAAACAATGTTCAGCACATTCCAAAGCATTATGGGTATTATAATGCCTATCGTACTTGGTGTTGTTGCAGCGCTTGGTGTTTTCTATTCTGTTAAACTTGGTATTGGCTATGCTCAATCTGAAACAACAGAAAAAAGAGAAGAAGCTAAAAAGCGTCTTGTTGGTGCAATTGTTGGTTTCGGTATCGGAATCGTTGCAGCTGCATTGATGTGGTGGGTATTCACAAGTCAAATGCTTGAAAGCCTATTTACAAACGTTTAATTAAGTTAATCTTAAGTTGCAATAAGGCAAACATAGGGTGTGTATGAAGATTTTTTCACCCTGTGTTGCCTTTTTGTTTGTCTAAAATTTTTAATTGTTTTTAACAAATTTTAAAAAAAATGCACAAATTTTTCGTTTGTGCGTTTTTTGTTTGGTCAAACTTTTTAATTGTGATAGAATTTAGATAGTTTATATATATTAAGTGCTAAATAATATTTTTATTTATTATGTTTTAATAATAAAAACGTTGCAATATTCACAAAATACTAACATATTTGGTGAACTCTACGAAAGGGGAAAGTTTAATGTACAATAAGTTTATGATGAAATTATTGAATATCTTACCATTTGTTGGGGCTAATGGTGCTGGCCCATCTACTGGAAACAGTGGGGGTGGCATAAATCTTGCCGGAGGGCTTTCTAATTTGCTCGCTATTGTCGGCGAAGTTCTTATGTCTATTGTTACAACAATTTGGGGTTGGTTGATGACATTGATTTTCCATGTCTTAAAACTAGTCTTGAATATTATGGATGTTTTACAATTTTTCATAAACAAATTGGTTGGAATTGATATCTATAATAACCCTGATTGGTCAGATGTTGTAAGTTTAAAAGAAAGTGATTTGATTGTAAAACTTATAACAAGTGAAACAGTTTTGAAACTTTTCCGTTCGGTTATGATTTTATCGGCAGTGCTTTTGATTGTATTTTGTATAATTTCAATCGTTAAATCAAACTTTGACTCGGCTATGGGCGGGGAAGATGGAAAAGAACCGGCTGCGAACAAAGTTATGAAAAAAGCAGCAAAATCAGTATTCTTCTGTTTCTTAATTCCTTTCTTATTGATTGTTGGTATCTTGGGCTCAAATGTAATTCTTGCAAGTATATGTAATGCAATAAATGGCAATAACAATTTAACTCTTGGTGGTGTTATATTCACAACTTCATCTTATGATGCAAATAAGTACAGAATTTATGCTAAAAATGGACAAAGAGTTCCAATGTATTATGCAGATGCGACAATCATAATAAATCAAAGCGATTACCGAAATGCTGATGATATGAGAGCTTTGTTTTACAGTATGGCAAAAGGTGATGTTTATATTGAGGGAATTACCGAGGCAACACTTCAAAAAAAATATGATGGTGATTACAACGAATGGTATGACCACATAACATCAATGGATAAAACAGATTATACATTAAGTAATGCTCTTGATGTTGGTGCTGTGGGTGCCGGAGCAGCTGTTGGCGGAGCGGTTGGTACATTGGTTGGTGGAGCTGTTGGTGGAGTTGTTGGGCAGGCTATTGGTGCTACTGGCGGGCTTGCGATTAAAGATATTCTTGATTCAGTATTTGCTGACTTTGGTGAAAATGGCTCGGGAACAAGTGAAGTTGCTGGTGCATTTGAAGAAGATTTCAGAAGTTGGTATGCAGAACATTTTGATAGTACGCCATTAAATGACCTCGGAATGCTTAGCGATATTACTTGGAAAATTTCGACCGGTAACTGGTACAGAAATTACGGAATTGACACAACCAAAGTTGATTTTTCAGCCACATATGAAGTAAGTGCAGAAAACTTGTATTTCAATAGTACAGGTGCATATGTCAATATATATGATAACACAGAGGCTTATTCAAGATTTGAAAGTTTTGCTACTCTTCCAGTTGAGTACTTCGTTATGGCAGACCTTATAGATTACTCAATTGAAATGGGCAGAAAATTCTATTATGTAAATGCTGATAATGAGTATATCAAATGGTCAGATATTGTTGTAAGTGATGACCCTGATGCAGAAACTGTGAATCTTCCAACTTATGCAAATAATTACGCAGTGTTTAGATATTATGAAGATGAAAAACCAAAATATCAAACATACTACGGCGATTTATCTGCCGAGGGGTGTAGATACGAAAAAATTAATGACAGCGACAATTATAAAGATACATTAACAGAAATTGAACTTGAACTTCTTTCAACTAATGCATTCTATGTTTCATATTTCGATGGAACAAACAGACTTTATTGGTCAGAAGATAATGCAACAAGAGAACAAGATGGTGCAACATTCATTATTTGTACAAGAGATGAGCAAGGCTATTTCATTCCAGTAACACAAGAAACAACAACCTTTTCATCAGATTTTCTTGCAAAAGACTACGCTGGTCCAATCGTTGCAAGGGGCCTGTTTGCAAAGACTTCAATACTTCCACAAGAGACTCCTCAACCAACTGCAATCCGTGAACAACTTGTAGATGAAAGTGGTAA
>JAZNEY010000029.1:0-6044 GCA_045588795.1 Clostridia bacterium
TCTTGCCTTATTGATGAAAGAATAGTGGGAATTAATATTGGAACAAGACCAGACTGCATTGATGAAAATATTGCAAAACTATTACAACAATTAAACCAAAAAGTTGATGTTACAATTGAACTTGGACTGCAAACCGCAAACGAAGAAATTGGAGAACTTATCAACAGAAAATACACAAACCAAGATTTTACAAATGCTGTTAGCATTTTGAACAATTATGGAATTAGTGTTATCGCACACATTATGGTAGGACTTCCAAACGAAACATTTGATGACATTGTTAAAACAACAAATTTTATAAGCAAACACAAATTATTGGGACTTAAAATACATTCAACATATATCACCCAAAACACAAAGCTGGCAACACTTTATAAAGCAGGAGATTACACGCCTATCTCACTTGATTACTATATACAAAATCTTGCGTATATAATAAACAACATACCAAAAAGTTTTATTCTTTTTAGAATAGTCGCTGACGCCCCAAGAGAATTACTACTTGCCCCAACGTGGAATTCACATAAGAAACTTACACTCAACGCAATTAATAAATATTTTGAAGAAAACAACATTGTTCAAGGAAAAGATTATAAACTATAAAAGCATTGTGAAAATTCACAATGCTTTTTCATATAATTAAAGGTTATTCTGCTGTGCTATTTCAATTTTTTCCTTTCTATTTTCTTCCAATCTTAAAAATGGAATTTGGTTAACATTTATTCCATATTGCTCGTAAATAGACTGAACATCTAGTGTTGTAACATCTTCATATGAAATATTAAGTTTTTGACAAACTGCCTTTATCTGCTCCTCGCTCCCCGCCTCAAATTCAACATATGTCGGAATCATTGGCCAAAAATCAATATCAATTTCAACTCCATCAAGCATAAATCTTATCCTCCTATTCTCTTGCGAGGACCTTACAGGATAACCTAGTTTATTTAAGATTTCATTCGTTGTATCAAAATCTGAAACCACAACCTCCGCCTCTTTTGTTCCATCAACAGCCGAAGATTTTATCTCTTTTATCGTTAAAGTTGTTTCCACCCCATTTGTTCTAAGCCTTATCCAACTATTATCCTTTGCAGGCTTAAAATCATAACAATTTCTAAGTTGCAACCAGTCCCCAACGAATTTTGCACCACAACCAGTCAACTTGTCAATTATTTCGCTCACATTACATTCAAGTAATCTTACTTCAATTTCTGTTTTCACAAAAAACACCTCCCTGAATATATTTATATTATTTTACATTACTACCAGCCTAATTGCAAGCAGAGAATTTTAATATCAATGCAATTTAAAATCATTTTGTATTTTTATTTATTTATGGTAATATACTTTTATAATAATGAAAGGAAGTATTTAAAATGAAAGTTGTATTGTTAGTTATAGATGGCTTTGGAATTGGGGAAACTCCAGATGCAGTAGAATTTGGAGATAAAGGGAGCAACACATATCTCAACACCAAAAAAAAATATGAATTTACATTACCAAATCTTGAAAACTTGGGTTTAAATAATATAAACGGTGTAAACTTAAGCACACTTCCTACAATTGGAAGTTATGCAAGACTTGCAGAAATCACTAAAGCAAAAGACTCGACCGCAGGACACTACGAAATGGCAGGTGTTATTCTCGAAAAACCCTATCCTGTATTTAAAAACGGTTTTCCTGCTGAACTTATGGAAAAAATCGAGAAAGCAACTGGCTTAAATTTTATTGGTAATGTTGCAGAATCGGGCACGGAAATAATTAAAAAACTCGGCAAAAAACATTTATCAACAAAAATGCCTATCATCTACACTTCTGTTGACTCTGTTTTACAAATTGCCACGCATACAGATTGTTATACACTAAATGAACTCTATTCGATATGTGAAAAAATAAGAAATGTGTGCACCGGCGAATATAACATAAGTCGAATTATAGCAAGACCTTTTGCAACCGGTATTGATGGAAAGTTTTTTAGACTTGAAGCAAGAAAAGATTTTGCGGTAGAGCCACCAACGGACACCCTACTCGACAAACTTCACAAAAGCGGACTTGACACAATTTGCATTGGCAAAGTCGAAGATATATTCTGCAAACGTGGAATTTGCGAAAGTTACCACACAGGAAATAATAAAGATGGCATACTTGAAATTATAAAACAGTCAAAGAGAAACAATGTTAATGGCCTAATATTTGCAAATCTTGGAGACACCGATACGAAACTTGGACACAGAAATGACTACGTTGGATATGCAAAAGCACTTCAAGAAATAGACTGTGCTATACCAACCATAATTGAACAATTAAATGGTGATGACATTTTAATAGTAACATCAGACCACGGCTGTGACCCAACCACAGAAAGCACCGACCATTCAAGAGAGTACACTCCTCTTTTAATCTATGGCAAAAATTTAAAAAATGGCGTCAACTTTGGGACAATTCGTGGCTTTGACATCATAAATCGTAGCATTTTAGACTACTTCAATGTTGAAAGCCACAGCGATAGTTTGTTTAGACAATTAATTCCAGATTCAAACGAAACACCCACTCCTCATATCAACGCAAAGAAAGGCGATTTTGCAAGTACCGTTATAATGCCGGGAGACCCTCTTCGAAGCAAAATGATTGCTGAAACATTTTTAGAAGATGTAAAACTTGTCAACAATGTTCGTGGAATTCAAGGATATACTGGATATTATAACGGTAAAAAGGTGTCTGTTATGGCAAGCGGTATGGGAAACGCATCTATGGGCATTTATTCATACGAATTATTTAATTTCTTTGATGTTCAAAGAATAATAAGGGTTGGAACCATTGGAGCAATGCAAGAAAACATCAATTTAAAAGAACTTGTGCTTGTTAAAGGTGTTTATTCAACGACAGACTACTTAAACTTTGATGACAGCAACAACGACAAGACACTTTATGCAAATAATAAAATTATTCAAGATGCTGAAAATATTGCTAAAAAACACAAAATCAAATATCATTTGGGAAAGACTTATAACACTGACACATTTTACACCAATATCGACCAACTCGCACTTGCAAAAAACCACAATTTGATAGGTGTCGAAATGGAAGGAACAGCACTTTACCTAAACGCACAAAATGCAGGCAAAGAAGCACTAGTCATCTGCACCGTTTCAGACAACCTTGTAACAGGTAAAAAATGCACAAGTTCAGAAAGAGAAAGAACTTTTAAAGATATGGTTACTATCGCGCTTGAATTGGCATAGCCTATAAACATAAATTAAAAAATCACTTTACAATCAAACCTGTAAAGTGATTTTTCATACTTGTAATTTTAATTTATTATTCCACCGTAACACTTTTTGCAAGATTTCTTGGCTTGTCTGGATCAAGGCCTCTATTAATGCTTGTATAATATGCAAGTAGTTGCATTGGTATTACTGACTCCAAAGACAATAAATCTTCATTATCCGTATTCAATTTAATGGTGTAATCAATTTTGTAGTTATCTACTTCAACATCAAAAGGTGTAACAAGAATTATTCTTCCGCCTCTTGCGGCAGCTTCATTTGCACCATTTAATGTCTTTTCAAGCAATTCTTTTCTTGTACAGATAACAACCACCGGTGTTCCCTCCTCAATTAAAGCCAAAAAACCGTGCTTTAATTCGCCTGATGGATATGAGTTTGAATTTATATATGTAATTTCTTTAAGTTTTAAACTTGCCTCATCAGCAGTAACTGCATCTTCGCCCCTACCTATAAAAAATACTTTATCAAGGCTCGTAAATTTATTTGCAATTTCCTTGATTTGCTCTTCATCATTGTTAACAACAAGGTCATCTTTAAACTTCTCAAGATTTGCCACAAAGTCAGCATTTACACCTAGAAGTTTGTTCTTTAAGAACTCCGCTAAGCAATAAAAAACTGCAAGTTGGCACACATATGCCTTTGTTGATGCAACCGCAATCTCTGGCCCTGCGCAAATTGGAAGCACATAATCCGCTTTCTTTGCAATTGTGCTATAAGCCACATTTGTTATTGCAATAGTAACGGCTCCACATTGTTTTGCAAGTTCAAGCCCTGCAAGCGTATCCGCAGTTTCACCGCTTTGACTTACAAAAATACATAATGTCTTATCTGTTATAATAGGATTTGAATATCTAAATTCGCTTGCAACATAACAACTCGCTTCAATTTTTAAAGCCTTTTCAAGTTTCATTGCTCCAATTAATCCAGAATGATAGGCAGTTCCACACGCAACAATTTTAATTCTGTTAATATTTTTAAGTGTTTCAACAGACAAATTGTTTAAAACGGTCGCCTCTTTATAAACCTCACAAAGCCTTGCAAGTGCTTTTGGTGTTTCGTTTATTTCTTTTATCATATAGTGGTCAAATCCACCTTTCCCCGTTCCACACTCAAAACTTTCAAGTTTTATAGACTGTTTATCTATCTCTTCACCTTTATTATTGTAGAATCTAACAAAGTCCAGCTCCACGACTGCAAATTCACCATCATTTAATGAATAATATGAACTTGCAAGACCATTAAAACAAATTGGGTCGCTTGCAATATGTGCACCCTTTTCGCCAAGAGCAACATATAATGGACTTTTATTTTTTGCAAGATAAATCGAGTTTGACGTCTCCTCAATGCAAGCAAGCGCCCAACTTCCTGTAAGTTTTCTGCAAACATTTACCAGTGCAATAATATTATCCTGCTTGCTTTCCCTTTCAAGTAACCACGCAACAACCTCGCTATCTGTTTGTGAACTAAACTCAGTGCCATTTTCTACCAAATCCGCTTTTAATTCTGCATAATTTTCAATTATTCCATTGTGAACAATATGCCATCTTCCATTTTTTGCCGAATGTGGGTGTGCATTATTTTTAGTCGCCTTTCCGTGAGTTGCCCATCTTGTATGACCAATTCCAAGAATTGCTCCGTCAACTTTCTTTAAACAATTTTCAAGACTTTCAATTTTACCAACCGCTTTGGTTTCTACAATTTTACCATCTCCACCCTTTACCGCAATACCTGCAGAATCATAACCTCTATACTCTAAAAGTTTTAACGCAGATAAAAGATTATCCTCTACTGAATTTTTCCCAATATATCCAACAATTCCACACATAAATGTAAACCTCCTCATTCCCTTTTCCATTGATTATATTAACAAGCACTACCAAGCGAATTGCAGAGACTGTTTATTTTTTTCATTTTGCAAACTCCAACTCTAGTCTCTGTTTCAAAAAATTTAGTAATTTTTATGTGTCTACCCAGTAACAATTCTTGTCTATTTATTTCAATATTAAATTATCATTGTCTATTATTTTTCTATTTATCTTCAATATTTTTCATATATTGTTTTGCTCTTTCAGGCTTTATTGTTTCACGGCATCTACCAATAACAAAATCATACTCATTTGTATCAACTGAAATTGTAGTGCCAGCACAAATGTAACTTCCCTTTTTCAAGGTTACAGGTGCAATAACATTGCAATTACTTCCAATAAAACAATCATCACCTATAATCGACCTATTTTTCTCTTTGCCATTATAGTTTACAAAAATTGCACCACAGCCAATATTACAATTTTCACCTATGTCAGCATCACCAACATATGCTAGATGACTTACTTTAGAACCTGCACCAATTTTTGCATTTTTTACTTCTACAAAGTTCCCGATTTTTGCCCCTTCACAAATTTCTGCCTTTGGCCTAAGCCTTGCAAATGGCCCAACGCTAACATTTTCGTGCACCACACATTCACATAAATGACTGCTTTCTATTGTTGCATTATTTTCAACAACACTTCCAATTATGTGATTGCTTGGAAGTAATACTACATTATCGCCAATAACAGAACCTTTTTCAATTCTGTTATTTTCATAAATTGTAACATTGTCGCCAATTTTAACATCTTTGTCAATAAAAATTGTTTTTTTGCCTATTAATTTCAAATTTTTTCCGTGCACATATTTCATATTTGTTTATTTCTCCATTCTTTAAGTTTAATAATACTATAAGCAGAATTACATTGTCAAATAAAGTTTTTTAAATTGCTC
>JAZNEY010000030.1:0-6806 GCA_045588795.1 Clostridia bacterium
ATTTTATGCCAAAAATGACACAAAAATGTGCATTTTAAAAAATGTGGTGTTATTATTGCAAATGTACAAATCACAATAAAGTTTCGATACAAAAAGCAGAAGTTTTTAATTATATTTCAAAAACAAAAAAGTAACCAATTGCTGTTTGGCTACTTTTTAATTTACATAGATAGTTCTTCTTCTGTTTTTGTTTCTGGATTTGTATTGGTTAGAGGTTTTTCTTCCACCCTATTTGCCTGTTGTTTCATTGATACCTCTTTTGCACTTGCTTTGTATGCCTTTAATAGTTCATCATCACTTGCACAAAATCTTAATGGCTGTTTTGGTTTCAAACTTTCAAGATATTCTTTTTTTAGACTTTGTACGTGTGGTTTTGATTTTTTGTAATCAATAACGAATATAACTATCATCACCATTGTTCCAATTGTTGACACTATTAATGGTACAATCATTAGTGTAATATTAATGCTGGTAAGTTCAAGCAAAACTAATTCGATTATCAATGTTGACCAAAAAAATAGGGTTAATCCAGAAAATACTCTTGCGTTTTTAATCATTTTCAACACTTCCCTGCTTTCTATGTTTAAATTATATTATTTTTGAAGTCAGTTGTCAAGTGTTGATTGTTATTGTATTAATGCTTTATTTGTTGATTTGTAATTAATAAACAAAAGGAGATTAAAAAAAATGGAAAATGAAGTTTTAGAAAAATTAGAGGCTTTAAATTTGAACAAGGGTTTATTCAATTTGATTGATAGTACGGCTTTGACTGGTTCTGATAAGTGGGAGTTATTAACTTTTGCATATGAATTTGTTGTGAATGGAAAATTGATTAATATATCTAAGCATAATGATTCTGCAATTGACAAACTTTATCCTATATGCAGAGAAATCAGAAAATCTAAAACAAAATACTTGAATAACGGTTTGGTTGAAATTGCATAAAAAGTAGCATTTTTGTGAATATTTGATGGTGTAACTTCATAGCATTTATTATCTAAAACTCTTGTGCTTTAGTTTTTAATCTTGGCTTACAAAATTAGTTAGTCTTTCGACATTATTTTGTTAAGTGCAGTTTACAAAAAAATTTATAATTGAAGGAGTATTCGCAAAAATTATGAGGTTCTTATGTTTAAGTGCTAAACCGTTTAAAATTATATTAACTCTTGCTATTGTTGCTGTAATTGCTTCAACTGCTGTTTACAAATCTTCATCTGCTAGTGTATATAATGGCTACGCGGACAGAAAACTTCCAATTTATGGAGTTCAAACTGATAAAAAGGAAATTGCTATTACTTTTGATGCTGCGTATGGCAGTGAAGAGACATTAAAAATTATTGATATATTAAAGCAAAAGAATGTTACAGCTACATTTTTCTTGGTTGGGTTTTGGGTTGAAAAATATCCAGATTTAGTTAAAACACTTTTTGATAGTGGTATTGAAATTGGAACTCATTCAAACACACACCCTTATATGTCTAAATTGTCAGCATCTCAAATGCAGGCAGAACTTGCTACCTCTGTTGATTTAATTAAAAATATCACAGGTAAAGATGTTGAATTATTTAGGCCTCCATATGGTGATTACAATGACACGCTAATTAGTGTTGCTGATGAGTTAAAATTAAAAACTATTCAATGGAGTGTCGATTCACTCGACTGGAAGGGGTTAACAACATCTCAGATGATGGCAAGAATAACGCCAAGTGTTGAAAATGGCAGTATTATTTTATTTCACAACAATTCAGACCATATTGTTGAGGCTTTGCCTGTGATAATAGATACATTGACCGAACAAGGATATTCGCTTGTACACGTGTCAGATTTAATTTATAAGGACAACTTTACAATTAACAACAATGGAATACAAATTAAAAATCAATAAACAACAAAAGGAGGATACTATGAATAGTATTAATGAGAAAAACAACATTGCACACATTTCCGGGAGGGTTACAGAAGAACCAAAATTTTCGCACTTAATTTTAGGTGAGGGATTTTACGATTTAAAACTTGAAGTGCCAAGATTAAGCGCTGAAAGCGATACAATTCCTGTTACTATTTCTGAGCGATTAATTGACAATCTAAAAATTGGTGATGAATTGTCGGTTGATGGTGAATTTAGAAGTTATAACAAATATGATGATGGCAAATCAAAGCTAATTTTGACCCTTTTTGCCAAAGAGCTTACGGATATAGATGAACTTCGCAACACAAATACCATATCTTTAACGGGTTATATTTGTAAAGAGCCAATATACAGAACTACACCTTTTGGTCGTGAAATTTGTGATTGTTTAGTCGCCGTAAATCGAGCATATAACAAAAGCGATTATATACCTTGTATAGCTTGGGGCAGGAATGCTAGATTTGTAAAAAATTTAGAAGTTGGTGAAAAAATTAGTTTGACTGGAAGAATTCAAAGTCGTAAATATCAAAAGAAAATTGACGAAGATAAAATTGAAGATAGAGTTGCTTATGAAATTTCAATTTCTTCAATTGCTCTTGCTGATAGTGATGGCTTGGCTTCTGGTGAGAACTAACAAAATATGGGAGTGTATGAAAAATACACTCTCTTTATTTTTTAAAATAACTTGCAATTTCCATACTTGTTTTATATACTAAATTAAAAGGAGAAAGTTATGGAATTAAAAGGAGTTTTAATGCTTTCAGATTCTTTTTTTCCAGTTAATGGAGGAAGAGAAGTTGTTATTGATAACTTGATGAAGTGCTTTGATGGTAAACTTAATGCTTTACTTGGGGTTCCGGTTTTTAAAAAACATTTGCCTTTTGATGATAGTAGTTTATCTTACAGGGTTATAAGATGTAAGTCGATATCCTACACTAAAAATGAGGTACTTGCAAAACCTGACAGAAAATTTAAAAAGTATATTCAAAAAGAAATACAAGAGGGAAAAATACAGGTAATACATATTCAAACAAAATATGGATTGATGAAATATGCTTTGAAACTTAGAAGGAAATATGCTTTGCCGGTTGTTACAACTGTGCACACCAATTATCCAGAAGTGTATAAAAAGAATGTAAGAATACCTCTACTTTCTAAAATTCTATTGAAGCGAGTTGTAAAAATCTTAAACAAAGTTGACCTTGTTACAACAGTGTCTGAATATATGAAAACGAGGCTTGTTTCAATGGGTGTTAAAACTAAAATTGAAGTTGTTACTAATGGCAATAAGTTCGCAAAGTCCACAGTTGACTCTGGAAATATTAATATTTTTAATAAAAAATATAATTTAAATAATAATAAAAATATATTATTATTTGTTGGTAGATTGAGTCCTGAAAAATCAATAGATGTTATAATTGAAGCACTTTCATATGTGCAAAATGCGTTCAAAATGGTGTTTATTGGGGGCGGTGATATAAATTTGTACTCCTGCTTGGCGAAAAAGTATAACGTGGCAGAAAAGTGCCAATTTTTAGGTCAAATTAACAACCTAAAAGAGCAGGCTACTTTGTTTGCCGGTGCAGATTTTCAAATTTTTCCATCTGCAACGGAAACTTTTGGTATGACAATATCAGAGTGTGGTGTTCTTGGAACACCATCAATTGTTATGAGGGGTATGGCAACAGCTGAGCATATCGAAGATGGGTTCAATGGCTTTATTTTTGATGGCTCGGCAAAAGATTTGGCAAAAAAGATTGATGAGGTTTTAAGCGATAAAGAAAAATTGAACGTGGTGAGCGAAAACGCAAAAAAAACTTTTAATTTAACATGGGATGAAGTTGCTGATAAGTATGTAGAAATTTACAACAATTTAATTAATTAGTTGACAAAAGGTACAGGGGTTATTCCCTGTACCTTTTTAGATGTAAAATTAATTTACTATTTCATCAAATAATTGTTGTTGAATAGATGGTTTGTATTTTAATATTTCTTTAAATTCCTCGATTTTCTTTTTTCGAGCTTCTTTAGTTTTACATTTATATAATGCATATCTACAAGCGTAATATAATAATTTGTCTGGATTTGCAGAGTTATCATCATTGTTTATTTTGTTAAGTTCTTCAAAAGTTATATTTTCATTTTTCATTACCTCGTCAAAATCATCAGCAAAAGCTCGTAGGTCTTCTTTTTCCCCAAAATATGCATTTATTAGTAACTCGTTTGACATGTCTAGCAACATGATTTTCATTGGTAGATGTGAATCATACCCACTGGCGTATGTTTTTTTCTTCGACGGGTTAATGATTTTAACGCCAAAATCTTCCACTATTTCATCATAATTCTCGTCGAAAAATATACTTGCAAGTGCATCTGTTAAACCTTCATTTAACCAGTTTCCAGATTTTGATTGAAACATATTAGATTCTCTAACTGAATACGAAAGACCAAATTTATAGACTGCATTCTCTTCAGAAAGAAATTTCAAGAGCTCAGAAAATACATGCGTTATTTCATGCAGAAAAGTATCTGGCCATTTTAACCTGTCGTATAATAAGGCGATTGCAGGGGTTATTGTTCCGTACTTTTTCCCATCGCTTTCTAAATTTGTTGTTATATCTTGTACCACATAAACACCGCTTGTGTGTGGTGGCATAGGACAACTTGCATCACGGCAATCTCTTGTTCGTGGTATAGTGGTGCCTACTTCAACAAAAAACTCTGTCGTGTTGTTAAGGGCATGCTTCATTCTGTCTTTAATTGTATCGTTTTTAATGTATTTTAAAAGAAATTCATAATATCTTTTTGCCCATTTTGTATGCAAATAGGAAAGTTTTTGAAGTTGGTCGTTATCCATTTTATTTGTTAAATCGATTACGTTTTTCATTTCGTATTACCTTTTTATTTATGGTGCTTCGCGAGGGATTCGAACCCCCGACCTTACGGTTCGAAGCCGTCTACTCTATCCAGCTGAGCTAGCGAAGCATTTTGATTAGATTTATCTTTTTTATGTTTTGAATTATATCATTATTGACTGTATTTGTAAAGTTTTTACAATAATTTCAATTATTTTGTTTCAATCATTTGCGGTTAAGCAAATTTTTATATATAATATATTTATATAAAAATAAATAGAAGGAGTTGCTATGGGAAAAATTATCGCTTTTGCCAATCAAAAAGGCGGTGTAGGCAAAACTACAAGCTGTGTAAATGTTTCGGCTTCGCTGGCTGTTATGGGCAAAAAGGTGCTTTTGATTGATATAGACCCGCAAGGTAATGCTTCAAGCGGTGTTGGTGTTAAAAAAAATGCATCTATGAAATCAGTCTATAACTTAATTGTTGGTGATGCTAGTATTGAAGAAGTTGTTCAACATTCCCCAATAGAAAATTTTGATATATTACCTGCAAATATCGATCTTGCTGGCGTTGAAGTTGAAATGGTTTATATGGAGACAAGAGAACAAATCATAAAAAAATTATTAAATAAAGTAAAAGATAGTTATGATTTCATAACAATTGATTGTCCACCATCACTTGGTTTGTTAACAATCAATGCACTAACAAGTGCAGATTCGGTGTTAATACCAATTCAGTGTGAGTTTTTTGCACTTGAGGGCTTAAGTCAATTGATGAACACTGTTAGACTTATTAAGAAGAAATTAAACCCAAATATAAAGATTGAGGGGGTTCTGCTTACTATGAGGGATTCAAGGTCAAGTCTTGGGGCTCAAGTAGCAGACGAAATTAAAAAACACTTTACATCAAGTGTTTATGAAACTACTATTCCGCGAAACATAAGGCTTGCTGAAGCGCCAAGTCATGGTTTGCCAATATATCTATATGATAGGAGTTGTGTTGGTTGCAGGGCTTACCTTGCACTTGCAGAAGAAATTCTTGCAAAAAACGGAATGGAATTTAACAAAATTTTAACAGATGTTAAAAGGAGGAAAAAATGAGTTCGCAAAATCGTTTAGGAAGAGGTCTTGGTTCTTTGTTTGATTTCGGTGATGATGAAGAGGAAGAGAAAAAGGTTGTGGCTACCCCGCCTATTTCACTTAAGGAAGAAAATACTGATAATACAAGTCCTAGAGAAATACCGGTTGGATTGATTGATAGAAATACTCAACAACCAAGAAGAATATTTGATGAGACAGCGTTAAATGAACTTGCTCAAAGTATAAAGGTTCACGGTGTTATTCAACCAGTTATACTTGTTAAAAACGGCGATAGATATATGATTGTATCTGGTGAAAGGCGTTGGAGAGCAACAAAACTTGCTGGGCTTAAGACAATTCCTGCTGTTATTAAAAGATATACAAATGAGCAAATTGCAGAAATTGCGTTAATAGAAAACTTGCAAAGAGAAGATTTAAATCCTATTGAATCGGCGCTTGCAATCAAGGAATTGATTGAAAAATATAATTTAACACAAGAAGAAGTGTCTGAAAAGATAGGTAAAAGCAGGTCGGCGGTAACAAATACATTAAGATTGCTTTCATTAAGAGTTGAAATCATAACAATGATTGAAAAGGGAGAACTTAGTGCGGGACACGGAAAGATTTTAGTTGCAATTGAGGACCCAGAATTACAATTAAGTGTTGCTAAAATGGCTGTCGAAAGCAAAGCAAGTGTTAGAGAACTTGAAAAATATATTCAAAATCTTGGAAACGAAACAAAGCAAAAGAAAAGACATGCAGAAATAGTGCAAAGCCTAGAACTTAGAGATTTTTCACAGAAATTGCAAACAATATTCTCAACAAAAGCCACAATTCAGGGAAATGATAAAAAAGGAAAAATAATAATTGAATATTATAGCAAAGATGATTTAGATAGAATATATTCACTACTGAATAAATAGTAGTTAAAAAATAAATGTTTCACGTGAAACATTTATTTT